>NZ_BAAJYS010000288.1:0-4297 GCF_057543315.1 Acidovorax sp. KPB24-07 | reverse complement strand
CGACGGTGCGCACGCAGGTGTTCAGCCGCTGCGCCACCTGCTGCAGCAGCAGGTCGCCCTTGTCGTGGCCGAGCGTGTCGTTCAGCGTCTTGAAGTTGTCCAGGTCGATGAACAACAGCGCCCCGCCCTGGCCGCCTGGCGCTGCGCCGTGGCCAGGGCCTGGTGCATGCGGTCCATGAGCAGCATGCGGTTGGGCAGGCCGGTGAGCGAGTCGAAGAGCGCCAGGCGCTGGATCTCGCGCTCCTCGGCCTCGGGCAGGCCGCTCGGGCAGTGGTACTGCGTGACGTCGGTGAAATACTTGTTTTGGTAGTCGTAGTTGCCGGCCGGCGCCACGATGCGGATCACCGGCAGCGCATGCGCATCCGCCCCCTGGCCCAGCACCGGGCAGGTGGTCTCGTCGCCTTCGATGAATTCCTCGCACAGCACTTCGGGGTCGTAGCGGGAGGCCAGCAGGTAGGCCTGTTCGCACTGCCCGGGCGAGGTCACCTTGGTCAGGCCGATGGTGGAGCCTTCGCGCGAGGGCTTGACGATCATCGGCGCGCCCAGCGCCTGCAGCGCCTGCGCGGTCTCGGCGGCGCTCGACACCAGGCGCCAGTCCGGCGTGGGCAGCCCCTCGAAGCGCCAGATGCGCTTGGTCATGATCTTGTCCATCGCGATGCTGGACGCCATCACGCCGGGGCCGGTGTACGGAATGCCGAGCAGCTCGAGCGCGCCCTGCACCGTGCCGTCCTCGCCATGGCGGCCGTGCAGGGCGATGAAGCAGCGCGCATAGCCGCCGTGCCGCAGCTCGGACAGGTCGGTCTGCGACGGGTCGAACGCATGCGCGTCCACGCCGCGGGCGCGCAGCGCCTGCAGCACGCCGCCGCCGGACATCAGCGAGACCTCGCGCTCGGCAGACGAGCCGCCCATCAGCACCGCGACCTTGCCCAGGGCGCGCACGTCGATGGCAGGGGTGTCTTCGTGGCTCATCGCGCGACCTCCGCCAACGCTGGCGCTTCTTCTTTCTGCAGCATTTCCACCACCTTCGCCGGCACGGCGCCGATGGAGCCCGCGCCCATGCACAGCACCACGTCGCCGTCCCGGGCGTTGTCCACGATCGCCTGCGCGAGCAGGGCCACGTCGTCCACGAACACTGGCTCGACCTTGCCCGCCACGCGCAGGGCGCGCGTGAGCGACCGGCCGTCGGCGGCGACGATGGGCGCCTCGCCGGCGGCATACACCTCGGTCAGCAGCACGGCGTCCGCACTGCCCATGACCTTCACGAAATCCTCGAAGCAGTCGCGCGTGCGGCTGTAGCGGTGCGGCTGGAACGCCAGCACCAGGCGCCGGCCCGGGAAGGCACCGCGCGCCGCGGCCAGCGTGGCCGTCATCTCGACCGGGTGGTGGCCGTAGTCCTCGATCAGCGCGAACCTGCCGCCCCCCGGCGCGGCGATGTCGCCGTAGCGCTGAAAGCGCCGGCCCACGCCCTTGAACTGGGCCAGGGCGCGCAGCAGCGCGTCGTCGGGAATGTTCAACTCCACCGCCACCGCGATGGCCGACAGGGCGTTCAGCACGTTGTGCTCGCCCGCCAGGTTCAGCACCACGTCGATGTCGGGCAGCGTGACGCCGTTGCGCCGCTGCACGCGAAAACGCATCTGGCCCGCATCGGCCCGCACGTCCACCGCGCGCACCTGGGCGTCTTCGGAGAAGCCGTAGCTCGTCACCGGGCAGGTCACGTCGGCCAGGATGTCGCGGATGGCCGGGTTGTCCACGCACAGGATCGCCGTGCCGTAGAACGGCATGCGGTGCAGGAACTCGACGAACGCGCCCTTGAGGCGGCCGAAGTCGTGCCCGTACGTTTCCATGTGGTCGGCGTCGATGTTCGTCACCACGGCCATCACGGGCAGCAGGTTGAGGAACGAGGCGTCGGACTCGTCCGCCTCCACCACGATGTAGTCGCCGCTGCCCAGCTTGGCATTGGCGCCTGCGCTGTTGAGCCGCCCGCCGATCACGAAGGTCGGGTCGAGCCCGGCCTCGGCCAGCACACTGGTCACCAGGCTGGTGGTGGTGGTCTTGCCGTGCGTGCCGGCGATGGCGATGCCGCGCTTCAGGCGCATCAGCTCGGCCAGCATCAGCGCGCGCGGCACCACGGGAATCTTCTTTTCGCGGGCGGCCAGCACCTCGGGGTTGTCGGCCTGCACCGCCGTGGAGGTGACCACCGCATCCGCCCCCTCGATGTGCGCGGCCGCATGGCCCACGCAGGTGCGGATGCCCAGCGCCTGCAGGCGGCGCAGGGTGGCGCTGTCGGACAGGTCCGAGCCCGAAATGCCGTAGCCCAGGTTAAACAGCACCTCGGCGATGCCGCACATGCCGGCGCCGCCCAGGCCGACGAAATGGATGTGGCGAATGGCGTGCTTCATGCCAGCTCCTCGCAGGCAGTCGCCACTTCGCGGGTGGCGTTGATCTTTTGCATGTTTTTGGCCTTCTGCGCAATATCCACTAGGGCATCGCGCTCTGAATTTTGTAGCAACTGTGCCAGCCACTCGGGGGTGAGGTCGCGCTGCGGCACGAGCCACCCGCCACCGGCGTCCACGAGGAAGCGGGCATTGGCGGTCTGGTGGTCGTCCACCGCATGGGGGAACGGCACGAACACCGCCGCCGCGCCCACGGCGGCGATCTCGGTGACGGTGCTGCGCCCGCACGGCAGACGATGAGGTCCGCGTCGGCGAACGCCGCCGCGGTGTCGTCGATGAACGGCGTGAGCGTGGCCTGCACGCCCGCCTTCGCGTAGTGCTCGCGCAGCGCATCGATCTGCGCTGCGCCGCTCTGGTGGGTGACGACGGGCCGGCGGTCCTCCGGAATCAGCGCCAGGGCCTGCGGCACGATCTCGTTGAGCGCGCGGGCGCCCAGGCTGCCGCCCACGACCAAAAGGCGCAGCGGCCCCGTGCGGCCGGCGAAGCGCTCGGCCGGCGCGGGCTGCTGCGTGAAGGCGGTGCGCAGCGGGTTGCCCACCCACTGGGCCTTCTTGAGCACCCCGGGAAAGGCCGTGAAGATACGGTCGGCCACGCCGGCCAGCACCTTGTTCACGAGGCCGGCCACCGAGTTCTGTTCGTGCAGCACCAGCGGCTTGCCCAACAGCACGGCCATCATCCCGCCCGGAAACGTGACATAGCCGCCCAGGCCCACGACCACGTCGGGGCGCACGCGGCGCACCACGGCCAGCGACTGCCAGAAGGCGCGCAGCAGGCGCAGCGGCAGCAAGACCAGCGTGAGCAGCCCCTTGCCGCGAACGCCGGAAAAATCGATGGGCTCGAACGCGAACCCGCGCGGCGGCACCAGGCGCGACTCCATGCTGCCGGGCGTGCCCAGCCAGTGCACGCGCCAGCCGCGCGTGCGCAGCTCCTCGGCCACGGCCAGGCCCGGGAAGATGTGGCCGCCGGTGCCGCCGGCCATGATGAGCGCGGTTTTGGGTGCGCTCATACGCGTCCACCCCGCACCGTGCGCTGCGCGCCCGGCATGGCTGACGCCATGCGGTGCCCGTTTTGTTGAAACAAGCACCTCATACGCGGCCTCCGCGCATCGCGCGCTGCGCGCCCGGCATGGCTGACGCCATGCGGTGCCCGTTTTGTTGAAACAAGCACCTCATACGCGGCCTCCGCGCATGAGGTGCTTGTTTTCGTAGTCAACCCGAAGCACCACGGCGATGGCCACCAGATTCATCAGGATGGCGGAGCCGCCGAAGCTCATCAGCGGCAGGGTCAGCCCCTTGGTCGGCAGCGCGCCCAGGTTCACGCCCATGTTGATGAAGGCCTGAAAGCCCATCCAGATGGCCACGCCCTGCGCCACCAGGCCGGCGAACACGCGGTCCAGCGCGATGGCCTGGCGGCCGATGTGCATGATGCGGCGGGTCATCCACAGGAAGAGCACGATGAGGATGAGCACGCCGACCAGGCCGAACTCCTCGCCGATCACCGCGAGCAGGAAGTCGGTGTGCGCCTCGGGCAGCCAGTGCAGCTTTTCCACGCTGCCGCCCAGCCCGACGCCGAAGATCTCGCCGCGGCCGATGGCGATCAGCGAGTGCGACAGCTGGTAGCCCTTGCCCAGCGCGTGCTTTTCGCTCCAGGGATCGAGGTACGCGAAGATGCGCTCGCGCCGCCAGTCGCTCATCATCACCATGAGCGCGAAGGCGCCCACCAGCACGGCGGCGATCAGGAAGAACATGCGGGCGTTCACGCCGCCCAGGAACAGGATGCCCATGGCGATCACGGCGATCACCATGAAGGCGCCCATGTCGGGCTCGGCCAGCAGCAGCGCGCCC
>NZ_BAAJYS010000287.1:0-4300 GCF_057543315.1 Acidovorax sp. KPB24-07 | reverse complement strand
GCGCTGGCGGCGCTGGCCGACATGGTGGTGAACCGCTCGCACTGATGATGGCGGCGCGCTGCGTGCCCTGTGCCGCCATCCCCGCAGACCTCCCCGGTGGCCCCGGCGCACCGGCCCGCACAATGAACGGTCTGCAGCGCTTGCCTGCATGGCGCAAGCAGCTCCTCAAACAATAGCCTATGTCCACGAATTCCTTTCCCCTGCTGCAGACCATCAACGACCCGGCCGACCTGCGCCGCCTGTCGCGCGCCGAGTTGAAGGACCTGGCCACCGAGCTGCGCGCCTTCGTGCTCGACAGCGTCTCCAAGACCGGCGGGCACCTGAGTTCCAACCTGGGCACGGTGGAGCTGACCGTGGCGCTGCACACTGTGTTCGACACCCCGCGCGACCGCCTCGTGTGGGACGTGGGCCACCAGACCTATCCCCACAAGATCCTGACCGGCCGGCGCGACCGCATGGGCACGCTGCGCCAGTTCGGCGGGCTGTCGGGCTTTCCGCAGCGGGCCGAGAGCGAATACGACACCTTCGGCACGGCGCACTCCAGCACCAGCATCTCGGCCGCGCTTGGCATGGCGCTGGCCGCCAAGCAGCGGGGAGAGAACCGCCACGCCGTGGCCATCATCGGCGACGGCGCCATGACGGCGGGCATGGCTTTCGAGGCGCTGAACAACGCCGGCGTGGCCGATGCCAACCTGCTGGTCATCCTCAACGACAACGACATGAGCATCAGCCCGCCCGTGGGTGCGCTGAACCGCTACCTGGCGCAGCTCATGAGCGGCCATTTCTACGCCGCCGCCAAGAACGTGGGCAAGACCGTGCTCAAGCCCGTGCCGCCGCTGCTGGAGTTCGCCAAGCGGCTGGAGCAGCAGGCCAAGGGCATGGTGGTGCCGGCCACGCTGTTCGAGAAGTTCGGCTTCAACTACATCGGCCCCATCGACGGGCACGACCTCGACTCGCTCATTCCCACGCTGGAAAACATCAAGGGCCTGAAGGGCCCGCAGTTCCTGCACGTCGTTACCAAGAAGGGCCAGGGCTACAAGCTGGCCGAGGCCGATCCGGTGGCCTACCACGGCCCCGGCAAGTTCGACCCGCGCGTGGGCCTGACGCAGCCCGCCACGCCCCCGAAGCAGACCTTCACCCAGGTCTTCGGCCAATGGCTGTGCGACATGGCGGCCAAGGACGAACGGCTGGTGGGCATCACGCCCGCCATGCGGGAGGGATCGGGGCTGGTGGAGTTCGAAAAGCGCTTTCCCGGCCGCTACTACGACGTGGGCATCGCCGAGCAGCACGCGGTGACGTTTGCCGCCGGCATGGCCTGCGAGGGCGTCAAGCCCGTGGTGGCGATCTACTCGACCTTCCTGCAGCGCGCCTACGACCAGTTGATCCACGACGTGGCCCTGCAGAACCTTCCCGTGGTGTTCGCGCTCGACCGCGCGGGCCTGGTCGGCGCCGATGGCGCCACGCATGCCGGCGCCTACGACATTCCGTTCGTGCGCTGTATTCCCAACATGAGCATGGCCTGCCCCGCCGACGAGCGCGAGTGCCGCCAGTTGCTGACCACCGCCTTCGAGCAGGACCATCCCGTGGCCGTACGCTACCCGCGCGGCAGCGGCGCGGGCGTGGTGCCCCTGGCCAGCCTGGAAGGGCTGCCGTTCGGCAAGGGCGAGGTGCGCCGCACGGGCGCGGCGCCGCAGGGCCGGCGCATCGCCATCCTGGCGTTCGGCACGCTGCTGTACCCCGCGCTGCAGGCGGGCGAGGCGCTGGATGCCACGGTGGTCAACATGCGCTGGGCCAAGCCCATCGACACGGCCCTGCTGCTGGAAGTGGCCGCGAACCACGAGGCCCTGGTGACGCTGGAGGAGGGCACCACGCTGGGTGGCGCCGGCAGCGCCGTGTGCGAGGCCCTCAACGCCGCGGGCGTGGTGCGGCCGGTGCTGCAGCTGGGCTTGCCCGATGCGTTCATCGAACATGGCGACCCCGCCAGGCTGCTGGCGCTGCAGGGGCTGGATGCGGCGGGCATCGAGCAGGCCGTGCGCGCGCGGTTCCTGGCACCGTCCACTGCGGCCTGAGACCGCCGGACCCGTTCCAAGACGGCCCGAGGTGGGTGGGCCTTCGCAAACGCGGCACGGGCACTGATGCCCTGGCCCCGAGGCGCCCGCTGTCGATCTCCGCGAAGTGCGCGCGCCCGATGCTTGCAGAACCCTGAATGGGCGAAACGGGTGGGTTCTTTCACGGGAAAACCCGCAAAACCCGCAGGGGGCATGTTCCTACAATCGTCCTCGGCCCACACAGTTTCTTGCCCTGGGCGCACGGTGCCCACCAGCGCCGGGTTCTGCCAACAATATCTCGGAGATCAATCCTCATGGATCGTCGTTCAATCATCAAGCACGCCGGCATCGTCGGCGTGCTGGCCGCGGGCGCGGCCCCTGCAGTGCATGCGCAGGCCAACATCCGCTGGCGCCTCGCTTCGAGCTTCCCCAAGTCGCTCGACACCATCTACGGAACGGCGGAGGTGTTCTCCAAGAAGGTCAGCGAAGCCACGGGCGGCAAGTTCCAGATCTCGGTGCATGCCGGCGGCGAGCTGATGCCCGCCTTCGGCGTGGTGGACGGCGTGCAGAGCGCCTCCGTCGAAATGGCCCACACGGCCCCCTACTATTTCTACGGCAAGGACCCGACGTTCTGCCTGGGCTGCGCCGTGCCGTTCGGCCTGAACGCACGCCAGATGAACGCATGGATGTACGAGGGCAACGGCCTGAAGCTCATGCGCGAGTTCTACGCCAAGTACAACATCATCAACCTGCCTGGCGGCAACACGGGCGCGCAGATGGGCGGCTGGTTCCGCAAGGAAATCAAGTCGGTCGCCGACCTGAAGGGCCTCAAGTTCCGCACCAACCCGTTCGCGGGCAAGGTGCTGGAGCCGTTCGGCGTGATCCCCCAGTCCATCCCCGGTGCCGACCTGTACCCCGCGCTGGAAAAGGGCACGATCGACGCGCTGGAGTGGGTGGGACCGTATGACGACCAGAAGCTGGGCTTCAACAAGGTCGCGCCGTTCTACTACTACCCCGGCTGGTGGGAAGGCGGCCCGCAGCTGGACTTCTACATCAACACCAAGGCCTGGGAAGGCCTGCCGGCCGAATACAAGGCCGTGGTGGAAGCTGCCGCCTCGCACGCTCACGTGACCATGCTCGCCAAGTACGACGCCCGCAACCCCGTGGCCATCAAGCAACTGGTGGGCTCCGGCACCAAGCTGCGTCCCTTCACGCAGGACGTGATGAACGCGGCCTTCAAGTCGGCCCAGCAGATCTACTCGGACCTGAACAACAGCAACCCCGAGTGGAAGAAAATCTACCCCGACTACTCCAAGTTCCTGGCCGACCAGAACGCCTGGTTCCGCTTCACCGAAGGCACGTTCGACCGCTTCATGCAGCAGCAGAAGCTGTAACTGCGCAATCCTCCGAGCCGCCGTTTGAACGGCGGCTTTTTTTTGGGTGCCTGGCTGGTGCGCAAGCACCAACGCAGAGTGTCTGTCGCGTCCCTCGCGGGATGTGTGGGTTGAAACGGGAGCAGGGGCTCCAAGGTTCGAATCCTGGTACTGGTCGCGCCCCCGTGGGCGCGTGGATCATGCGCCTTGCCGCACCACGGCCTTGGCTGCGCACCGCAGCAGCGGCTGGTGGCATTTCGCCCGGCGCTTCAGCGAGCTGTCGGGGGCTGGTCTTCAGAACGGGCTTGTGGATTGCTGCCCTGCCGCACCACCGCCTCGCCGAAGGCCACCAACAAGGCCGGGTCGGCCGAATGCACCCAGGCGATGCTGCCGTTGCGCCGGCGCACGAGCATGCGGGGCGCGACGATGCCGCTCAGCCAGGGCCAGTGCACGATTTTGAAAGTGGCCACTTCGCGAATGTGCACCTTCTTGTCCCACAGCCACGATTGCAGCAGGGCGTCGCCCGTGAAGCGCGTGCGGCTGAACACCATCCACCAGCCCACCCAGGCGATCAGCACCCCGGCCAGGCAGAAGGTGGCCAGGCTGGTGAAGGACCACTGCGCGCCGCGCAGCGCGGGCACGGACCAGGCCGCGAACGCGCCAAGTGCCAAGACGATGGCCACGGCCAGCCCGCGCACCGCGGGCGGGTAGGCGGCGCTTTCCAGCCAGGTGCCCCCGGCACCGCCCGGTGCGTCCGCTGCGTCCGCAGGTGGCACGTTCGGGGAGTTGCCCGTCATTGCGGCGTGCTGGCCGCGCCTTCGGCGGGTGCGGCGTCCGGTGCTGGCTCGGGCACCGGCATGGCCTCGGCACCGGGGTTCG
>NZ_BAAJYS010000286.1:0-4310 GCF_057543315.1 Acidovorax sp. KPB24-07 | reverse complement strand
GCCTGGGCGGGCGTTCGGCGCGCCGGCGGGTGACATGGCGCAGGCCATCGTGCGCGACCTGCGCCTGCCGCGTGTGGTGCTGGCGCTGCTGGTGGGCGCCACGCTGGCCCTGGTGGGCGGCCTGCTGCAAAGCACCACGCGCAACGACCTGGCCGACCCATTCCTGTTCGGCCTGTCCTCGGGGGCTTCCACGGGCGCCGTGGCCGTCATCACGTTGACCGGCGAATGGCTGGGCGCCTGGACCTTGCCGGCCGCGACCTTCGCCGGGGCCGTGGTGGCGGCGGGCGCCGTGCTGCTGCTGGTGCGCGCGCGGGTGGGCAGGGGCCTGCGCAGACGGTGCTGGCCGGGTTGGCGGTGTCGTTTCTGTTCGGCGCGCTGACGCACGGGCTGGTCTTTGCGGGCGATCAGCGCGCGGCGCATGCCGTGGTCTTCTGGTCGCTCGGCGGCCTGGGGCTGGCGCGGTGGGACAACCTGTGGCTGGCATGCCTGGGGCTGGCCGTGCCCATGGTGTTCGTCTGGCGCCGCCACCGCGCACTGGATGCGCTGCTGGCCGGCGACGACACCGCCCACAGCCTGGGCATCGCGCCCGAGCGGCTGCGCACGCAGGCCTTCGTGGTGGCCGCGGTGGCGACGGCCTGCTGCGTGGCACTCGCCGGGGTGATCGGCTTCGTCGGCCTGATGGTGCCGCATCTGGCGCGGCGGCTGTCGGGGCCCCTGCATGCCGCGTTCCTGCCGTTGGCCGGGGTGATGGGGGGCGCATTGCTGCTGGCGAGCGATCTGGTGGCACGCACGCTGCTGGGCTCGCAGGAATTGCCGGTGGGCATTGTCACGGCGGGCATCGGCGCCGTGTTCGTGATGGCGCTGCTGCGGCGTCGGGTGGCGGACTGACATGGATCATCAGATGTTTTTGATCCTAAGTCATGGAAATATATTCTTTCTGGTTTGAAGGGCCGACTCCTAAGATCGCGGCAGCTTCCCTGAAAGGTGTTTTCCGTGATCCGACCGCTCTCCGTGGCAACCGACATTTCCCCAGGCCTTCCACGATCGGCTGACGCCTGGGCCGCAAGGGGCGGCGCATGAACTTTCAGCAACTGCGCTCCGTGCGGGAGGCCGTGCGCTGCGGCTTCAACCTGACCGAGGTGGCCGCCATGCTCTACACCTCGCAACCCGGCGTGAGCCGCCAGATCCGCGAGCTGGAGGAAGAGCTGGGCCTTGAAATCTTCGCCCGCGCGGGCAAGCGCCTCACCGGGCTCACGCCCCCCGGCGCCACGCTGCTGCCCATCGTCGAGCGGCTGCTTCTGGAGGCCGAGAACCTCAAGCGCGCCGGCCTGGACTTCAGCGCCGCGCAGGAAGGGCGCCTGTCCGTGGCGGCCACGCACTCCCAGGCGCGCTACGCCTTGCCCCAGGTGGTGCGCGACTTCCGGGCGCTGTACCCCCACGTGTCGCTGCACCTGCACCAGGGCTCGCCCCGCCAGGTGGCCGAAATGCTGCTGTCCGGCGAGGCCGACATCGGCGTGGCCACCGAGGCGCTGGCCGGTTACGACAGCCTGGTCACGCTGCCGTGCTACCGGTGGTCGCACAGCATCGTGGTGCCGCCGGGGCATGCGCTGCTGGACCAGGCCGAGCCCGTCACGCTGCAGCAGCTGGCGCGCTTTCCGATCATCACCTACGAGCTGGGTTACACCGGCCGCGCGCACATCGACGAGGCCTTCTCGCGCGAGGGCCTGACGCCTGACGTGGTGCTGACCGCCATGGATGCCGATGTGATCAAGACCTACGTGGAACTGGGCATGGGCGTGGGGATCGTCGCCTCCATCGCCGTGGACCCCGACCGCGACCGCCACCTGCGCATGCTGGACGCTCGCCACCTCTTCGAGGTCAACCTGACCCGCCTGGGCCTGCGACGCGGCAGCTGGATGCGCGGCTATGCCTACCGCTTCATCGAGAGCTTCGTGCCGACCCTCACGCGCGAGGCGGTGGAAGCCGCCATGAAGGCGCCCGCGCCCTGAGCCGGGCGAAAGAGGGCCAGCCAGCGCTCAGGGCGGCGGGGCAGGCTGCGACAACACCCACAGCGCGAGGGCCCGCGCCTCGGGCTCGGTGATGCGCGCCTGGCGCGGCATGATCACGCGGCCCCAGGTGCCGACGCTGCCGTTGCGGATCTTGCCGGCCAGCCGGGCCGGCGCCTGCGGGTCTTTGCGGTAGCGCTCGGCGATCTGGGCGAACCCCGGCCCCACCTGCTTGCGGACCATGCCGTGGCAGGCCATGCAGCCATGCTCCTGACCCAGGTGCCGATCCTCGGCGGCCTCGCCGGTGACGGCAGCGCTCGCCAGCCACAGGCCCGCCAGCACCGTCACGGCCCCGTGCCAGCCCAGCCGCGGCCCGGTGGCCGGGCCTGCGGAACGGGGCAGGGTGCGTGGGGCCATGGCGGTGCGGAAAAGGGCGTGGGTCATGCCGTCGAGCATAGCGGTGCGCATGCGGCACGATGGGATGGCGCCCACGCACCGCCTCTGTTGTCCGGCCTGCCGTTTTGCGCATATCCAAACGCGTTCTTGTCGCTTGGGCCAGCGCATCGGCCCCGATAGATTCGCTTCAAGCCCACCGCACGGCGCAGTGGGCACTCCAGCGAAAGGACGAGGGATGACGACTGCAGCACTGCGATTTCAACGCCACCTCCCGACATGGCGCGACGGCCTGTATGCCCTGGCATTGGGCGCGGCCATCGCGCTGTGCGGCACCGCCTTCGCGGCCACGCCGGTGCCGCAGGGTCCGCTGGTCACCACCGACTGGCTGGCGCAGAACCTGGACAACACCAAGGTCCGCGTGATCGAGGTCAGCGTGAACCCCGGCCTGTACGAGCGCAGCCACGTGCCCGGCGCGGTCAACTTCTCCTGGCATTCCGACCTGAACGACAAGGTGCGCCGCGACATCGTGGGCAAGGAGGCATTCGAGGCGCTGCTGTCCAAAGCCGGCGTGGCACCGGACACCACGGTGGTGCTCTACGGCGACACCAGCAACTGGTTCGCTGCCTGGGGCGCCTGGGTGTTCGACATCTACGGCGTCAAGGACGTGAAGCTGCTGGACGGCGGCCGCAAGAAATGGGAGGCCGAGAACCGGCCGCTGAACAACCGGGTGCCCGAACCCGTGGCCACCACCTACCGCGTCGCCAGCGTCAACACCCAGCTGCGGGCCCGGCTGTCCGACGCGCTGGCGGTGGCCGAAGGGCGCAGCGATGCCCGGCTGGTGGACCTCCGCTCGGCGGACGAATACACCGGCAAGGTCTTCGCCCCGGCCGGCGTGCCCGAGCTGTCGGTCCGCGCGGGCCACATTCCCGGCGCGGCCAATGTGCCGTGGGGCCAGGCGGTGCGCGAAGACGGCACGTTCAAATCGGCCGAAGAACTGAAGAAGCTTTACGCCGCCGCGGGCATCGACGGCAGCAAGCCGATCATCACGTACTGCCGCATCGGCGAGCGCTCCAGCCACACCTGGTTCGCGCTGAGCAAGATCCTGGGCTACGAGGTGCGCAACTACGACGGTTCGTGGACCGAATACGGCAATGCCGTGGGCGTGCCCATCACCAACCCGTCCGGCACCCTCTGGGCCGCCAAGTAGCGCCGGGCCAAAACAGTTTGTCAGTAGGGGGTCTCTTTTCAAGCCCGCCGCGTGCGGGCTTTTTTTTTTGTCCGGAGGTTTTTGGCCATGCGCGTTGCGGGACTGTTTTCATGGGGACTGCTGGCCGCAGTGGGGGTTGCCGCCTTGGCGCTGCAGGGCCAGCCGGGCGGGCGCACGCTGGCTTTCTCATTGGCGGTGGGCGCCGTGCTGGGCGTGGTGCTGCAGCGGTCGCGCTTTTGCTTTTATTGCCATGCCCGCGACTGGTTCGCCGACGGCAACCCGCGCGGCCTGCTGGCCCTGGTCCTGGCGCTGGCCGTGGGCACGGTGGGATACACCGTCGTGCTGGGCAGCTGGGTGCCGGTGCCCACGGCCGGGCAATTGCCGGCGGACATGCACATCGGCCCGGTGAGCCTGGCCCTGGTGGCCGCGGGCCTGGCGTTCGGCGCCGGCATGGTGGTGTCGGGCTCGTGCATCAGCGCGCACTGGTACCGGCTGGCAGAAGGCTCGCCCGTCGCGCCTTTCGCCCTGATCGGATCGGCCGGCGGGTTCATCCTGGGGTTTCGCACCTGGAACCCGCTGTACAGCGCCAGCGTGGCCGACGCACCGGTCGTGTGGCTGCCGGCGCACCTGGGCTACGGCGGCGCGCTGGCGCTGCAGTTGGGCGTGCTGGCGGCCATCGCGGCCTGGCTGTGGCGCGGATT
>NZ_BAAJYS010000285.1:0-4353 GCF_057543315.1 Acidovorax sp. KPB24-07 | reverse complement strand
CGAGTCCCGTCCACTCCGCCATATGGAAGCCCTCGCAAGCAATGCTTGCGAGGGCTTTTTCTTTGGTTTTTGGTGGCGATGGCGGCTTGGCTGCGTGGGATTGTGTCCATCCGTTGCGGACCGACCTACAGTGGCTCTTTCAAAAGAATGGTGCATGCCGCACTGCCGCACTGCCGCACTGCCGCACTGCCGCACTGCCAGCGCATGGTCCGTCAGCCCATGGCCTAATAGGAGGCTGAGGGGAAAAGGACTTTGACATGTTGTCGATCCGGGTGCCCATTGCACCGTCGCAGGATGGACCCCATTGCTGTGCGCAAAAAAAACCCCTTTGTTTTTTGGATCCGACGGAAGGCGCATCGCAGCGGGCCTGTCCCAAACGGGCACAATCGCGCCTTTCGCCCCCTCGCCGTCAACGGATCGCCTCTGCCGCCACAGCCCGCCGCCCGGCAGCCTAGGGCGATTCAGGCACCGCGCGCCACCCCTTCCATGCCCATCGACCGCTCCCTGCCTCCACCCCATGCTGGCTCCGCCTCCGCCCGGCTGCAGTCCATCGACGCGCTGCGCGGGCTCGTCATCCTGTTCATGCTGCTGGACCACGTGCGCGAAACCTTTTTCCTGCACCACCAGGTCAGCGACCCCATGGTCGTCGCGGCCACCTCGCCCGATCTGTTCGCGAGCCGGCTGCTGGCCCACGTGTGCGCGCCGGTGTTCGTGTTCCTCACGGGGCTGTCCGCCTGCCTGTATGGTTCGCGGCAGGGCGGAGGCCGGGGGGCGACCTCGGTGTTCCTGCTCCAGCGTGGGTGCTTCCTGGTCGCGCTGGAACTCACGCTGGTGAACTTTGCCTGGACCTTCCAGTGGCCGCCGCAGGTGGTGTACTTGCAGGTGATCTGGGTGATCGGCCTGAGCATGCTGGCCCTGGCGGCGCTGCTGTGGCTGCCGCGCACCGTGCTGATCGCCCTGGGCGTGGCGATCGTGGCCGGGCACAACCTGCTCGACGGGCTGCATTTTCCGGTCGGCCATGCGCTGCACATTCCCTGGGCGGTGCTGCACGACCGCGGCTGGATCGAAGTGGGCGAATCGCTGCGCCTGCGCACTTCCTATCCGCTGCTGCCCTGGATCGGCGTGATCGCGCTGGGCTATGCGGCCGGACCCTGGTTCCTGGCGTCCACGGATGCGGGCGCGCGGCAGCGCCGCCTGCTGGCCTGGGGCACGGGGCTGCTGGCCGGGTTTGCCGTGTTGCGCTGGTGGAACGTGTACGGCGACAAGCCCTGGGTTGCGGGCGACACGGCCCTGGCCACCGCGATGTCGTTTTTCAACGTGACCAAATATCCGCCTTCGCTGCTGTTCATCGCGCTCACGCTGGGCATCGGCCTGCTGGTGCTGCGGGCGTTCGAGCGGGCGCGGCCCGGGGCCGGGCTGCGGGTGTTGGCGGGGTTCGGTGCCGCGCCCATGTTCTTTTACCTGCTGCACCTGTACGTGCTCAAGCTGCTTTACCTCGCGGCGGTGGCCGTGTGGGGCGAGACCCAGGGCACGTATTTCGGGTTCGACGCCATGTGGGCCGTCTGGCTGTGCACGGCCGTCCTGGCCGTGGCGCTGTACCCCGCGGTGAAAGCCTTTGGGGCCTTCAAGGCGCGGCGGCGCGACATCGCCTGGCTCAAGTACCTTTGAGCGTGGGCGTTGCCGTCGCGGGTGCCCGCGTCGGTGCGCAGCGGGGTCAGTGGGGCCGGCCGGAGGTGTCGGCCCGGTTCACCTCGACGGAGATGTGCACCAGTTCCTCGTGCACGCTCAGCAGGCGCTTGAAGAAGTCGGGCGCCACGGACGGATGGGCCGTGGACAGCGACAGGATGCAGGCGTACAGGCCCGTCCCGACGCGCCACACGTGAAGATCGCACACGCTGGCGGGAATGGGGCTGGCGGCGATCGCATCGCGGATTTCCTGCACCACGGGCGCGTCCATTTCCGCGTCCAGCAGCACCCGCCCGGTATCGCGCAGCAGCCCCCAGGCCCAGCCCGCGACCAGGGCCGCGCCCAGCAGGCCCACGGCCGGGTCGAGCCAGTCGGCGCCCCACAGCAGCCCCCCGCACAGCGCGGCGATGGCCAGCACCGATGTGGCAGCGTCGGCCACCACGTGCAGGTAGGCCGACCGCAGGTTCAGATCGGCTGGCGTCATCCCATGGCTGTGGCCGTGACCTTCATGCGCAGGGTGTTCGTGATGTTCGTGATGCGCGTGCCCGCCGCGCAGCAGCCAGGCGCACGCCAGGTTGACCACCAGTCCCAGCGCGGCCGTGAAGACGGCCTGCTCATACTGGATGGGCGCCGGGGCGAGGAGCCGCTGCACCGACTGGTAGACCATGAGCCCGGCCACGAGCAGCAGGAGGATGGCGCTGGTGTAACCACCCAGCACCTCGATCTTCCAGGTGCCGAAGGCGAAGCGGCCGTCGCTCGCGTGGCGCCGGGCCGCGGCATACGCCATGGCGGACAGCCCCAGCGCCAGGGCATGCGAGCCCATGTGCCAGCCGTCCGCCAGCAATGCCATTGAGCCGAAGGCCCAGCCGCCGACGATCTCCGCCACCATCATGGCGACCGTCAGTGCCACCGCCCAGCGGGTGTTGCGCTCGGCCAGGGGATTGCCGTGGCTGAAGACATGGGGGTGCTGCCAGCCGGCTGCGAGGGGGGCGTTGGCGGAAGGGCTTTGGGTCATGGCCGTCATGGTGAAAGATACTGTACCCCAGTATATTTTCAGCCCTTCGTACAATCCGGCCATGGCCCATACCATCCACGGAAAAAAGAAGCTGCTGGCCCGCGTGCGGCGCATCCAGGGCCAGGCGGCGGCCCTCGAGCGGGCGCTGGAACAGGAGGCTGACTGCATGGCGGTGCTGCAGCAGATCGCGGCCGTTCGCGGCGCGGTGAATGGCCTGATGGCGCAGGTGCTGGAAGGCCACATCGTTCAGCACCTGGGTGACCCCGCAGCTCCCGCGCAGCAGCGCGCGCAGGACGTGGCGGCGGTGGCCTCGGCGCTGCGCTCCTACCTCAAATAGGCCGGGTGCTCCGGGGCAAGACCGCGCTCGACCGCCGGCCAATCGGACGCCCGAGCGGCGGATGCCGCCGTTGGCGACAATCGGGCCCATGTTTCCTTCGCCCTTCCTCCGCGCCGCCCTCGTTCTGGGCCTTCTTTCGGCCATCGGCCCCTTTGCCATCGACATGTACCTGCCGGCGCTTCCCGACATCGGGCGCAGCCTGGGCGCGCAGGTCGGCGCCGTGCAGTGGAGCCTGACGGCGTTCTTCCTGGCGCTGGGGGCGGGGCAGCTGTTCTACGGCCCCGTATCCGACATGGTGGGGCGCAAGCCGCCGCTGTATTTCGGTCTGCTGCTGTTCACCGCGGCGAGCGTGGGTTGCGCCCTCGCGACCGAGATCGAGACGCTGGTGGCGTTGCGCTTCCTGCAGGGCCTGGGCGCCGCAGCCGGAATGGCCATTCCGCGCGCCGTGGTGCGCGATCTGCATACCGGCACCGATGCCGCGCGCCTGATGGCGCTGCTGATGCTGGTGTTCAGCGTGTCGCCTATCCTCGCGCCGCTCGCGGGCAGCGGCGTCATCGCGCTCACCGGCTGGCGCGGCGTGTTCTGGGTGGTGGCGGTGGCCGCCATCGCGGGGCTGGCGCTGGTCTATGGCGCGCTGCGCGAGACGCGTCCCGCTGCCGACCGGGTGGAAAGCAGCCTGGGCAGCGCCCTGCGGGCTTACGGGCTCCTGCTGCGCGATCGCCATTACCTGGGCCTGGTCTTCATCGGCGGCTGCGCCATGTCGGGGTTCTTTGTCTACCTGGCGGGCTCGCCGTTTGTGCTCATCAACCACTACGGGCTCACACCCACGCAGTACAGCCTGGCGTTCTCGCTGAACGCGGCGGCCTTCATCGGCTCGTCCCAGTTCACCGGCCTGCTGGGCCAGCGGTTTGGCCTGGTGCCACTCGTCAAGGTGGCGGCCAGCGCGGCGGGCGTGGTCATGGTGCTGCTGCTGGCCTACTACCTGCTGGGCGGTGACCAGCTGGCGGTGCTGATCGCGCTGTATTTCGTGTCCAGCGCCTTCATGGGGCTGGTGATTCCCACCACGTTGGTGCTGGCGCTGGAGCAGCACGGCGCCATCGCCGGCACCGCCTCGGCCCTGCTGGGCACGCTGCAGATGCTGACGGGCGCGGCGGCCATGGGCATCGTGGGCGTGTTCGCCAACGGACAGCCCTTGCCCATGGTGATCGGCATGGCCGCAGGCGCGCTGGTGGGCGTGGCGCTGACCTGGATCACGCTGGCGGGCCCGCATGCCGCCGGACCGGTGGAGGCGCGGGTTTGAGCCCCGGTCCGGGCG
>NZ_BAAJYS010000284.1:0-4396 GCF_057543315.1 Acidovorax sp. KPB24-07 | reverse complement strand
GCGCGCAGCTGGCGCAGGTGCGCATCGTGCGCGACGTGTATCCGCCGCGCATCGACCTGGAGTTCCAGCGGACGGCGGCCGATGGCCGCGTGCTGCAGTCCGGTCGCCGCGAGCTGCGCGATCCGTCGTTCCTGTCCCGCGCGGGGCGGGGCGGCAGCGATCCGATGCGGTATGAAAAGGCACTGCTTGACGACTGGGTGCGCCAGGACATCGGAGCGCCTTCGCCGCAGTGATGCGGCGAAGGCGGCACCCCGTGGCGCTGCCTTCGCCGCCTGCGCGGGTCAGCGGCCGGGCCCGACGACCGCCGGGTCCTTCAGTGCCGTGTTGATCCGGTCGATGTAGGCGCTGGCGTTGGCATTGCCCGGGTCGGGGTTGCCCGACACGTAGTACGCCAGCCCCTGCTGCAGGCCGCCGTGGTCGGCCACGCGCTGGGCCAGGTTGGACGCCGCCATGCGCAACTGCGTCGTCACGCTGCCCTGGTATTGCTCGGTGGAGACCTTCTGGCCGCCGACCCGTTCGTTGCCGGGGCCGCCGTCCGCCCATTCGCGGCCGTCCAGGAACTTGCGGGAAATCTGCCCCAGGCCGATGGAGGTGTTGTTCTCGCCGGCACGGCCCAGGTCGCCTTCCAGCTTCATGGCGCCCTGAAAGCCCTTGGAGAAGGCGTTGGATTCCACCTCCAGCTGGGCGCGGAACACGTTGGGGTCGAGGCCGTATTCCCTGGCCGTGGCATCGGCCGCCTTGCCGAAGTCCGCCTGGGTCTGGATCTGCGCGTCCTTTTGCGACTCGTCGCCGCGCAGCACCGGCTCGAATTTCGGGTAGACCTTGCCCGCACCTTCCGCCACGCTCTGCGTGCCGAAGTCGTTGCCTGCCGTGCCGCTGCCGGGAATGGCCGGGCTGGTAGAGGGCGCTCGTGCCGGGACCGTGTCGGCGGTGCCGTCGTGCGTTGGCGTGGGAGCCGGAGCGCCCGAGGGGGGGCTGGCCGGACCGGCGGACGGGTTGGGTGCCGGGCCAGGTGATGGACTGGGTGACGCGCTGGGGGGGGCGCTGGGGGGTACGCTCGCGGGGCTGGAAGCCGGGGTGCCGCCGGGCTGGCTGGACGGCGCGTCGTCTTTCTTGCCCAGCTTCTCCAGCAGGCTGACGAGCAGCATTTCCAGGACCTTTTTGATGAGATCCTGCTGCAGGGTGGTGCTCTGGCCGCCCTGGAGCCAGGCGTTGGGCTGCGTGTGGGAGATGGACTGGATCGGCATGGACATGCCTCGCAACAATGGAGAGACTTTCACTGTTGCGGCAGTCCCAGGGATTGCGCACGCGCACCCGAAGCGCTGCACCGGCGAACGAAACGCGGCGCAGGCTGCCGTAGGCGCGCTACCATCGCGCCGCCCCCACTCCAAGGAACGCCACATGACCACCGAAGCCCTGTTGGCCTATGCCCATTTCCTGGCCATTCTCACCATGGTCACCTTCCTGGCCAGCGAAGCCGCGCTGTGCCGCCCGGCCTGGCTGAACGCGGCCGCGGTGGAGCGGCTGGCGCAACTGGACCGGTTCTATGGCATCGCGGCCCTGGCCGTGCTGGCCACGGGGCTGGCCCGCGTCGGCTGGGGCATCAAGGGCGCGCAGTGGTATGGAATGCAGCCGCTGCTGCATGTGAAGGTGGGGCTCTTCGTAGTGGTCGGGCTGATCTCCATCGCGCCCACCCTGCGGTTCCTGCGCTGGCGCAAGGCCCTGCGCGCCACGGGCGCGCTGCCGGACGAGGCGGCGATCCGCAGCACCCGGCGCCTGGTCATGATCGAGGCGCACCTGCTGGTGCTGATTCCGCTGGCGGCCACGTTCCTCGCGCGGGGCGTCGGCACCCGCTGAACGCGCCGCGCCCAGCAAAAAGCCCCGCAGTGCGGGGCTTTTTGACGAAAGGCGGGCCGGTGGCCGGATCAGGCGGCGGGCTTGTTGCTCAGGCACTGCTTCATGAAGGCCTTGCGCTCGTCGCCCTTGAGCGCCTTGGTCTTGGCGTCGGCGTTGCAGGTGGTCATCTTGCCCTGCTGGGCGGCCTGCTTGTCGGCGCTCAGGCAGTCCTTCATGAAGGCCTTGCGTTCGTCGCCCTTGAGCGCCTTGGTCTTGGCATCGGCGTTGCAGGTGGCCATCTTGCTCTGTTGAGCGGTGGGGGCCTTGGCCGGCGCGGAGGCGGCGGCTGCGGGGGCATCGGCGGCATGCGCCGTGGCGAAGGAGAGGGCGAGGCCGGCGGCGGCCACCACGGAGAGCAGATTCTTCATGTCGTGTTCCTGCAAAAAGTGGATAGGAAGCCCCCCGTCGACGCGCACCCCGCGAGGCTGTTCAGCATAACGTCATGGCCGAAAGTTTGGATGACGGGCGGCCCGTAGAATCGCCGCATGCTCTCCGTCAAACAGGAATTGCTCGCGGCGCTCGCCGGCGAGCTGGAAAAATTGTCGCCCGGCGCTGCCGGGCGTGCTGCTTTTGAATCCCCCAAGGTGGCGGCGCACGGCGATTTCGCCTGCACCGCCGCCATGCAGCTGGCCAAGGCCGCCAGGCAGAACCCCCGGCAACTGGCCGAAACGCTGCGCGAGGCCCTGCTGGCCACGCCGGCCTTCGGCCGCTGGGCCGAGGCGCTGGAGATCGCGGGCCCCGGCTTCATCAACATCCGCCTGAAGCCCGCCGCCAAGCAGGAAGTGGTGCGCGAGGTGCTGGCCGCCGGCGAGCGCTTCGGGCAACAGCCGGACAACGGCCGGAAGGTGCTGGTCGAGTTCGTCTCGGCCAACCCCACGGGCCCGCTGCACGTGGGCCACGGCCGCCAGGCGGCCCTGGGCGATGCGATCTGCAACCTCTTCGCCACGCAGGGCTGGAAGGTACACCGCGAGTACTACTACAACGATGCAGGCGTGCAGATCCATACGCTCACGCACAGCACGCAGCTGCGCGCCAAGGGCTTCAAACCCGGCGACGACTGCTGGCCCACCGACCCCGCGAATCCCGCCAGCAAGGGGTTCTACAACGGCGACTACATCCAGGACATCGCCAACGACTTCCTCGCGAAGAAGACGGTGCAGGCCACCGACCGCGCCTTCACGGCCAGCGGCGACGTGGAGGATGTGGAGTCCATCCGCAACTTCGCGGTGGCCTACCTGCGCCACGAGCAGGACAAGGACCTGCAGGCCTTCAACCTGAAGTTCGACGAGTACTACCTGGAGTCGAGCCTGTACACCAGCGGCCGCGTCGAGGCCACGGTGAACCGGCTGGTCGCCAACGGCAAGACCTACGAGCAGGACGGCGCGCTGTGGCTCCAATCCACCGACTACGGTGACGACAAGGACCGCGTGATGCGCAAGAAGGACGGCTCGTACACGTACTTCGTGCCCGACGTGGCCTACCACATCTCCAAATGGGAGCGCGGCTACACCAAGGTCGTCAACATCCAGGGCACGGACCACCACGGCACCATCGCCCGCGTGCGCGCCGGCCTGCAGGCCGCCGACGTGGGCATTCCGCAGGGCTACCCCGACTACGTGCTGCACACCATGGTGCGCGTGGTCAAGGGCGGCGAAGAGGTCAAGATCAGCAAGCGCGCCGGCAGCTACGTGACGCTGCGCGACCTGATCGAGTGGACCAGCAAGGATGCCGTGCGCTTTTTCCTGCTGAGCCGCAAGCCCGACACCGAATACACCTTCGACGTCGATCTGGCCGTGGCGCAGAACAACGACAACCCGGTGTACTACGTGCAGTACGCGCATGCGCGCATCTGCTCCGTGCTGCGCAGTTGGGCCGAGCAGGGCGGCGGCGATGTGGCGTCCCTCCAGGGCGTGGACCTGTCCGCGCTCGAAGGCCCGCAGGCCCAGGCGCTGATGCTGCAATTGGCCAAATACCCCGAAATGCTCACCGCCGCGACCGAAGGCGAGGCGCCGCACGACGTCACCTTCTACCTGCGCGACCTGGCCGCGAGCTACCACAGCTACTACGACGCCGAGCGCATCCTGGTGGACGACGAAGCCGTCAAGCGCGCGCGCCTGGCGCTCGTCGCCGCCACCGCACAGGTATTGCACAATGGCCTGGCCGTGCTGGGCGTATCGGCGCCAGCCAGAATGTGAGTGTTTACGGATATGACAAAACAGCAACGTGGGGGCACCGCCATCGGCTTCATCCTCGGGGTGGTCGTGGGCCTGGGGGCGGCGCTGGGCGTGGCCGTGTATGTGACCAAGGTGCCGGTGCCCTTCCTTAACAAGGGCGGTGCGCGCAATGCCGACCAGGACGCCGCCGAATCCCAGAAGAACAAGAACTGGGACCCGAATTCGCCGCTGTACGGCAAGAACCCGGCGCGCCCGCCCGTGCCCGCCAGCTCGACGCCCGCGGTGGCCGGTGTCGCACCGGCCCCCGCGAGCAACGCTTCGGTGCC
>NZ_BAAJYS010000283.1:0-4401 GCF_057543315.1 Acidovorax sp. KPB24-07 | reverse complement strand
CGCCGTTGTACCGCCATGGCCGGTGACAGCACCGCGCGCCTGGCCTGCTTCGACCAGTGGGCGGGCCAGCAGGCCTGGAAAGCGCCTGCGGCATCGGCCAGCGCGGCGACCGGCAACACCACGGCCAGCACCGCACCGCCCACCCCCGTGGACACCACGCTGCCGGCCACCCGCCTCATCGACGTGGCCCAGGTGGAAGGCTGCCGCGACGAGCAGTACAGCACGCTGTCGCGCTTTTGGGAATTGGAGTCGGGCAGCGATTGCGGCACCTTCCGCTTCCGGGGCTACCGGCCGATCAGCATCTCGGTGGTCAAGGGCAGCAACGTCAACCGCCAGCCCACCTCGCCCGTGCCGGACCACAACGCCACCTCGGCCGTGGACTACCGGACCACCGAGAACCGCATCCAGCTGTCGGTGCGCACCAAGATCGCCCAGGGCCTGCTCACGCAGGGCCATCCCACGCTGAAGGACTCGGTGTGGGTGGGCTACACGCAGCAGTCGTACTGGCAGCTGTTCAGCCCCGACATCTCGCGCCCCTTCCGCGCCACCGACCACGAGCCGGAAGTGATGTACGTGTACCCCACCGACGCCAAGCTGCCCTTCGGCTGGCGCTGGCGCTACAGCGGCATCGGGCTGGTGCACCAGTCCAATGGCCAGAGCCTGCCGCTGTCGCGCAGCTGGAACCGCGTGTACCTGATGACCGGCATGGAGCTGGACAACCGCTGGAGCGTGAACGCGCGCCTGTGGAAGCGCCTGAGCGAAAGCGCCGACAGCGACGACAACCCGGGCATCAGCGACTACATCGGCCGGGGCGAGCTGCAGGTGAACTGGAACTACGACCGCGACAACACCGTGGGCGTGACCGTCCGCCACTCGCTGGCTTCCACGCCGCGCGGCTCGGCGCGCATCGAATGGCTGCAGAACCTGGGCAAGGGCCTGGGCGGCAGCAAGAGCAACCTGCGCCTGCACACCGCCCTGTTCAGCGGCTATGGCGACAGCATGATCGACTACAACCGCAAGCGCACGGTGTTCAGCGTCGGCCTGAGCCTGGTCGATTTCTGAGCGCCTGAACGCACGGCCGGCACTCGCCCGCGTGGCAAGGGGCCGGCCGCATCACATCCCGTTACCCTTTTGACAGGGCTGCTGCCTTGAATCGGCGCACACGCGCCGACACAATGGCACGCACATCGCAGTCCGGCAGGCCCCGCGCACCACTCCCTGGAAAAAGAGGCGTTTTCATGCCGCTTTCTCCACCATTGCTGGTCCAAGCCCCCGGGACAATGCCCCTCGGAGGACGAAACCATGGACATGCAATATCAGCTCAAGGCTGGAAGTTACTACCTGTACGACATGCGCGAGGCGCCCAGTGCCGTCACGGGCGAGCGCCGTTTCAAGCTGAAGACCGATACCGTCGCCATTGCCTTCGATGCGCACACGGGCGAAGTCCACCAGCACGGCACGCCGTCGCGCATCCAGTCCTGGGCCAGCAACACGCGCCGGCGCCTGCGCGCGGCCGGTGCGCTGGATGTGGCCAACGACATCGTCGTCGTCTCCGGCCCGCTGCCGGTGGACGAGCTCAACAAGTGCCTGTGGATCAACGGCTACTGCCGGCGCATGTTCAAGCGCCTGGCGAGCCTGCCGCACGGCAAGCTGCAGCGCCCGAGCGAGCCTTTCCGCAAGGCCGCCTGAGGATTTTTGAAACGGGTCAGGCCAGGGTTTCCTGCCCGCCCTCGGCATTCACATCCACGGTTTCCAGCACGTCCGCGTGCTTGACGATGGTCACAGGCACATGGCTCGCATGCACCAGCGCCTGCGACACCGACCCCAGCAACGCGCTGCTGATCGCGCCCTGCCCGCGGGCGCCGATCACCAGCATGCCGCAGCCGTGGCGCTCGGCGATGTCCACCAGCGTGTTCGCCACGTCGCCCACGCCCACATCGGTTTCGTGCTCCACGCCCGCGGCCTCGAAGATCGCACGGGCCGGGGCCATCAAGTGCAGGCCGGCTTCCAGGCTGGCCGCCGCGATGAGGTCCGGGTCGCGCGACACCACCATTTCGTAGAGCGTGGCGGGCTCCTGCACATGGGCCAGCACGACGCTGGCGCGCAGCCCCTGGCGCAGCAGGGCCAGGGTGTGGTGCACCGCATCCAGGGAGAGGTCCGAGCCATCGACGGCGATGAGGATCTTGAGCATGTCCGTGTCCTTTCCGGGAGTCTGAGGGGCCTGCCGGCGATGCGCTCCGCTCGCCCGGCAGGCAGTGCGGTCCAGTGTACCGGCGCCCCGCCGCGCCCCCGACCCTGTGGGCGTCTGGGACAATGCGCGCCATGCTGCAGTTCGACCTCCTGACCACCGACCCCGAAAGCCACGCGCGACGCGGCACCCTCACCCTGAACCACGGCGTGGTGCAGACCCCCATCTTCATGCCCGTGGGCACCTACGGCACCGTCAAGGGCGTGATGCCGCAGAGCCTGCACGACATGGGCGCGCAGATCATCCTGGGCAACACGTTCCACCTGTGGATGCGCCCGGGGCTGGACGTGATGCAGGGCTTCGGCGGCCTGCACGCGTTCGAGAAGTGGGACAAGCCCATCCTCACCGACTCCGGCGGCTTCCAGGTGTGGAGCCTGGGCGCCATGCGCAAGATCACCGAGGAAGGCGTGCACTTCGCCTCGCCCGTGAACGGCGACAAGCTCTTCATGTCGCCCGAGGTGAGCATGCAGATCCAGACCACGCTCAATTCCGACATCGTGATGCAGCTGGACGAGTGCACCCCGTACGAAACCAAGGGCCACCTGACCACCGAGCGCGAGGCGCGCACCTCGATGGAAATGAGCCTGCGCTGGGCGCAGCGGAGCCAAGACGAATTCCACCGCCTGAACAACCCCAACGCGCTGTTCGGCATCGTGCAGGGCGGCATGTTCGAGAACCTGCGGGCCGAATCGCTCGACCGGCTGGTGGAGATGGATTTCCCCGGCTACGCGGTGGGCGGCGTTTCGGTGGGCGAACCCAAGGACGAGATGCTGCGCATCATGGCGCACACGCCGCACCGCCTGCCGGCGCACAAGCCGCGCTACCTCATGGGCGTGGGCACGCCCGAAGACCTGGTGGAAGGCGTGGCCCAAGGCGTGGACATGTTCGACTGCGTGATGCCCACGCGCAATGCGCGCAACGGCACGATCTTCACGCGGTATGGCGACCTGAAGCTGCGCAATGCGCGCCACAAGGCCGACCACCAACCGCTCGACACCACCTGCACCTGCCATGCCTGTGCGGGCGCCGAGGGCGTGGCCTGGGACCAGGGCGGCCGCGGCGGCTTCAGCCGCGCGTACCTGCACCACCTGGACCGCTGCGGCGAAATGCTCGGCCCGATGCTCACCACCATCCACAACCTGCACTACTACCTGAACCTGATGCGCGAGGTGCGCGAATCGCTGGATGCGGGCCGCTTCGGCGAATTCCGCCGCCAGTTCGCGGTCGATCGCGCGCGGGGCGTGTAGCCTCGCGGCCCTGGCGCCCCAGGCCCCGGGCGATGTCCGCTGCGGGACGGCGGTGGTATCCGGTCAGGCGCGCGCCCGCTACGATGGCGCCATGCTGACCGTCCACCACCTCGAAACCTCGCGCTCGCAGCGCGTCCTGTGGCTCCTGGAAGAACTGGGCGTGCCCTACGAACTCCGGACCTACCAGCGTGACCCGCGCACCCGCCTGGCGCCGCCGGAGCTGCGCAAGATCCATCCGCTCGGCAAGTCGCCGGTCATCACCGAAGGCGACGAGGTGATCGCCGAATCGGGCGCCATCATCGAAACCCTGGTGGACCGCTACGGCGCGCAGGCGCAGGGCGAGCTCGCGCACCTGGAGCCCGCGCGCGGCACGCCCGAACGCCGCCAGTGCCGCTTCTGGATGCACTACGCCGAAGGCTCGCTGATGAACTGGCTGGTGATGAAGCTGGTCTTTCAGACGCTGCCCAGGCAGCCCATGCCGTTCTTCGTGCGGCCCATCGCGCGGGCCGTGTGCGGCAAGGCGGAGCAAAAGCTGGTGGACCCCAACCTGGCCACGGCCCTGGCCTTCATCGACGACCACCTGTCGCGCAACGCCTGGTTTGCCGGAGCCGACCTCACCATGGCCGATTTCCAGATGAGCTTTCCGGTCGAGGCGGCCATGAGCCGCGTGCAGTACGCCGACCGGCACACGCACCTGAAGGCCTACCAGGCCCGCATGCGGGCCCGCCCGGCCTACCAGCGGGCGCTGGCCAAGGGCGGCCCGGTGGTGATGGGCGGCTGAGGCGCCACGCCACCCGCGTACCAGCGCCCTTTCAAGCCGATCCTCTAGAGCGGTCCCGCCGGGGCCGGGCCACCGGCCAATGGCCCGGCGGCGTGCGGCACCGCCGCCGTACTGGCGTCCGAGTC
>NZ_BAAJYS010000282.1:0-4418 GCF_057543315.1 Acidovorax sp. KPB24-07 | reverse complement strand
GCGAACCCGACGACCGGCGCCACGGGCTATGCACAGAGTGGGCAAGGTGCCACCAGCAGCTATAGCGAAGCGGTGAAGTTCGACCTGCGGTATCCGGGGCAGGTGTTCGATGAGGAGACGGGACTGGCGTACAACCTGAATCGGTACTACGACCGGGAGGGAGGGCGGTACATCCAGGCGGATCCGATTGGGCTGGAGGGGGGGTGGAACCGGTTCTTGTATGTGGGAGGAAATCCGGCCTCCTATACCGACCCGACAGGCGAGTTCGCAATCGCCATTCCGTTCATTCCAGCGATCATCACTGGGACAGATATTGCTATCGGAACGGGTTTAGGTGCGCTGAGCTATGGGTTGGATCGCATGTTTGCGAAACCGCCTAAGAATGCATATGACCCAAATGGACCTAAGGCGCCTGGTAAACCCAGTGATGCCGAAGGCTTCAAAGATCCTAAGGGGGGTGAAAGCTGGGTGCCCAATCCCAATCCAAAAGGTCCACGATATGGCTGGGAGGCTGCAGACGGTGGGGTATGGTGCCCTACAGGTCAAGGGGGTGCGCCGGGTTCGGGCACCTCAGGGCCAGCACACGGGGGCGCGCATTGGGATGTGCAGTATCCAGGAGGTGGTGGCTACAACATGTATCCAGGAGGAAAGCGTCGTGATCGATAAGCAGTTAATTTTATTGGCCAAACGTGTTTGGTATTATTCGGAATATGATGAGGCCGCATTCTTCGAATGGCTGGACAAGATTGCCTGCGTGGAGAGATATGAAGGTCAACTGGATGCTTTAAATATTTATGTAAACCATGATCGAATAGATGCAGGTTCTGTTTACGAGTTTCTAGGGCTATTTCGGAGATATGGTATAGACATGAAGCAATTGCAGGTATTCGACAGGGAAGAATTTGCAAGTTGGTTTCGTGATCCACGCGCCCATTGGTTTCAAGAAATATTTGGATAACGACGCGATGCGCTGCACCATCTGGGCTTAAGGGGGACGCGGCGGGGCGTCTGACGCTTATCCTCTACGAGGATAGCCGGCAAACGGGAGGAGGTTCATGAGGGCCATCTGGGCGCCTGCATTGCAGTTCATGGGTTTTGGGGCGTGGCGGGGGCGCAGATCAATAGCAGGCTGTATACCGTCGACGCGGACCACCTGAATGCCCCCCGGCGTTTGACGAAGGGCGAGTGAATAACCAAGGCCCTGCTGATCAATTACAAATCGGCCAACTTGACTCCATTGTTAAGGATTAAAGCGATGGCAACCCATATGAGTCTTCAGATAAGACATGAATTCCAAGATCTTTCAAAATTAGGGGCGGCTTTGGGGTTTCCGGTCGCAAGAATTTGGAGGTCTGGCGATCAGTGTAGATCTCCTAGTGGTGATTTGCTTGAAGGGTGCCATGAACAGTCTTATTTGGCGCTAAAAATCAGACCTCTTTCAAGGAGCATTCCAGAGGCTATTGAGTTAATACAGATCGCTTTTGCTCAGGTTTCTGTCGATCTGCTGCCGATTCTTAACGATCCAATTTTGCGGAAAATACTTTATTGCACGATTGAATCAGGAGGGGAGGAATTACGGCTTCCCGAGATAAAGGTTCTTTTTGATTTGGGGATTGAGCTTGGGTTTGATTGAAGCCTGAATGCGAGAGATTCGGTCGCCATGGCGGCAACAGTCGCGCCGTCACGAGCAGCCTGTACCGCCCACCGCCCACCGCCCACCGCTGACGATGAGCTACCAGACCCAGTACAGTCCCCTAGGCCCGCAGGTGTTCCACACCGCTACGCCTCCAAGCGATAAGTGAAAAGCGAGACGAACAGCACGAAAGTCATCTGATCGTTTATGTGGCAAATCAATTTGCCTTATGGCGCCTTCAGCCAGCAGCAGTTTCCATAGCGATGCATGGTGGCGGAGCACGAATGTCCCGGGCTTCAAACAAAGACGGAATCCATCCACTGAGCCTCCGGCTCGCCGCAACCAAATGCTGGATCAAACCCGTTTCGTGCACTATATTTTTGATAGCAACACAGCCATGATTTTCTAGGGCATGGGGTCTGTTTGGTCATGAACGAAAGCGCGGTAAAGGCGGCCGGCAAGCCCCCGCATGCGCAAAACACATGTCTCGGCCTTCAGCGTTTTCGCGGGAGTGAAATACACGTCTTGAAAGCCCCTGGCCCGCCCCGCCACCCAATGTGAAGCCAGGGTAAAGTTCCTTCCCCCCCACCGAACTCCCCGCGAACGGCTGACCGACAAGGGTTTCATCTCGGCGCACAATGTCGCGTTCGCCAATCCGCATCCAACAATGACCCTCACGGAACTCAAATACATCGTCGCTGTGGCCCGGGAGAAGCACTTTGGCCGGGCGGCCGATGCTTGCTATGTGTCGCAGCCCACGCTGTCGGTGGCCATCAAGAAGCTGGAAGACGAGCTGGAGGTCAAACTTTTCGAGCGCAGCGCGGGCGAGGTGTCGGTCACCTCGCTGGGCGACGAAATCGTGCGTCAGGCGCAGAGCGTGCTGGAACAGGCCGCCGCCATCAAGGAAATCGCCAAGCGCGGCAAGGACCCGCTGGCCGGGGCGCTCACGCTGGGCGTGATCTACACGATCGGTCCCTACCTGCTGCCTGAGCTGGTGCGCCATGCCATCGCGCGCACGCCGCAGATGCCGCTCATGCTGCAGGAGAACTTCACCGTCAAGCTGCTGGAGATGCTGCGCACCGGCGAGATCGACTGCGCGATCATGGCCGAGCCGTTTCCCGACACGGGCTTGGCGATGGCGCCGCTGTACGACGAGCCGTTCATGGCGGCCGTGCCCAGCAGCCACCCGCTGGCCGAACAGAAATCCATTTCCGCCGCGCAGCTCAAGAGCGAGACCATGCTGCTGCTGGGCGCGGGCCACTGCTTTCGCGACCATGTGCTGGAGGTCTGCCCCGAATTCGCGCGCTACGCGAGCAATGCCGAGGGCATCCGCCGCACGTTCGAGGGCTCATCGCTCGAGACGATCAAGCACATGGTGTCGGCCGGCATGGGCGTGACGCTGGTGCCGCGCCTGTCGGTGCCGCGCGATGCCCTGCACACGGGGTCGCGCCGGCGCAAGAGCGACGACACGCACATCCGCTACTTGCCGATCCAGGAGGCCGACGGCAGCCCGCCGCCCATGCGCCGCGTGGTGCTGGCCTGGCGCCGCAGCTTCACCCGCTACGAGGCCATCGCCGCGCTGCGCAACGCGATCTACGCCTGCGAGCTGCCGGGCATGACGCGCCTGTCCTGACCGCAGGCCAGCGGCCTCTTCCGCTTCTTTTTGCGGGCCTGGCGGCCCGGTGGTCGGCGCTGGCCGCCGCGCGCGCGGGTTGCCGGCTTCACCGAAACGCCTCGGGGCAGGGCTAAACTTCGCCCCGCGCGCGGCCGGTGGGTGGGCATCCTCCACCCCGGCCTGGCGCGGGCCGCGCCACATGCGGTCCGCGCGGGGCGCCGCGCTCTCCACAATCCCGAGGACATTCATGAAGAAGCTTTTGATGGCGGCCGGCCTGGCCCTGGGCCTTTCGGCCTGCTCCAGCGTGACCGCGCCGACCGACGCCGCGCCCCTGGCGGGCACGCTCAAGAAACCCGATCTGGACCGCCTGGTGGTCGCCGAGACGGGTGCGCCCAGCGGCGATTTCAGCGCGTTCCTCGAACGCGCGGTGCGCACCTACCCTGCGCTGGCGCCCAGCGTGAAGGCGTATGGGGCCAAGGCCACGCTGGCGGGCGACGACCTGGTGAACATCAGCCGCCTGCTGGGCCTGTACAACCGGCTGCACCACCACACGGCGGTGATCGACACGACCGCGAAGATGGTGGCCATTCCCACGGTGCGCTCGGACAAGGTGCCGCCGCACGAGGACCGGGCCATCATCGCCTTCGGCACGCTGGTCGAAGGCATGGCCAAGGACTTCGGCCTGCAGTACCGCAACGTGGACAACCGCATCTTCGAAGTGAAGCTGCCCGGCACGGGCACCGAAGAATTCGGCATCCTCACGCACGCCGACGTGGTGCCCGTGGTGGCCGACGAATGGGTGCTGGACGACGGCACCCGGCTGGACCCGTTCAAGCTCACGCGGGTGGGCGGCAACCTGTACGGGCGCGGCTCCATCGACGACAAGGGCTCCATCGCCGCCGTGCTGTACGCGATGAAGGCGGTCAAGGACAGCGGCCTGCCGATGGCCCGCACGATCCGCCTCATGGTCGAGACGACCGAAGAGACGGGCGGCGACGCGATGAAGTACTACCGCGCCAAGACCCAGCTGCCCGAGTACAACATCGTGCTGGACAGCAAGTACCCCGCCGTGGTGGCCGAAAAGGGCTCGGGCGCGCTGCGCGCCTCGTTCGCCCTGGCACCTGCCGCCGCCGTGCCGGCCGGTGCGGTCACCATCGCCGCGATGGCGGG
>NZ_BAAJYS010000281.1:0-4424 GCF_057543315.1 Acidovorax sp. KPB24-07 | reverse complement strand
ATGCGCACGGCCACGCCGGCCGAGCGCAGGGCCAGACTGGTGGCGAGCGCGCCGCGCACGGGGCGCAACTCGCCGGACAGCGACAGTTCTCCCGCGAACTCGTGGCCCGCCAGGCGCGCGCTGTCGATCTGCCCGCTGGCCGCCAGAATCCCAAGCGCAATCGGCAGATCGAATCGGCCGGAGTCTTTGGGCAGATCGGCCGGAGCGAGATTGACCGTGATTTTCTGGTTGTGCGGAAACTCCAGCCCGGCATTCTGCAGTGCCGAGCGCACGCGTTCCCGCGCCTCCTTCACTTCCACATCCGCCAGACCGACCAGCGTGAAGCTGGGCAATCCGTTGGCCAGATGCACTTCGACCGTCACGCACGGGGCCTGCAGTCCCAGCAATGCCCGGCTCTGCACCAAAGCAAGACCCATGGTTGATTTTCTCCCTCGTTGGAAAGCCGGCTGTTCGCCAGCGCCTGAATTTCGAAGGGCGAGGATATCGGCAATCGCGGCCCTCCCGGCACGGCAGCGGTTGAGAACCAGTGCAGAGGGCGCCCAGGCTGGCCGCGCCGGGGCGCGGGATCGCGCCATCGGTCGGCCGCCGCGCGCCGCCGTTGCGGTCCTGTTTTGAATGCCTTTGTTTGCCGGGGTTAATCAGGACCGGCAAAGCCGGAGATTAATTACATGAAAAGGTCGGACCCGAAAAGATAAACAGCGGTTTAATAATGTACAACTCCGTACTTTATTCGCTGCGAATATTATTTTCACTCGATGTGTTAAATAAAATTTCCTTATGTTGTGTGGAAAACCAGCGTGGCGTGGAGGCCATTGATCGAATCACACGCAAGCAAATGAAACATAAAAACCCCATATTAAAAATGGCAGTGGTTTTTGATCTAGCCTAATACCGTGCTGCACTGCAACATCGAATCAACAACACGGAGGTTTCCATGGACCTGACCACGCGACTCATGCTTCAAAACCGTGCCTGGGCTGACGAAATGACGTCACGCGACCCGGCATTTTTCGAAAACCTGGTGGCCGGCCAGCAGCCGCGCGTCTTCTGGATCGGGTGCGCCGACAGCCGCGTGCCCGCCGAAAGCATCACCAATGCCTTGCCGGGCGAGTTGTTCGTGCACCGCAGCGTGGCGAACCTGGTGCGTCCGGACGATCCCAACATCATGAGCGCGCTGCAATACGCCCTCGACGTGCTCCAGGTGCGGTACGTGATCGTCTGTGGCCACGAGGGGTGCGGCGGCGTCCGGGCCGCCCTGATGCCGGCCGAAAGCGCGGTGCCGGCGCGCGGAGACTACCTGGCCGAGCACCTTCGCCCGCTGCGGGCCCTGTACCGCCGCCGTGCGGGCGAGATCGACGGCCAGACCGTCCCCGACCCGGACGATGCCGATGAAGTCGCTGCCCGGGTGGGCCGCTTCGTGGAGCTGAACGTGGCCGATCAGGTGCACACGCTGGCGGCCACGCCCCAGGTGCAGCGCGCCTGGCAGCGGGGGCAGTCCCTGCAGCTGCTGGGCTGGGTCTACGCCTTGCGGGACGGGCGCCTGCGCCAGGTGCTGGACCTCGATGCCAGCAGCATCCAGCTGGCCGCGGCGGCCTGACCCGAAGGAGTGCGCACCATGCAAACCACCCTTCGCAACCCGGACGGCGCGTCGGCCGCCGGTCTTCTGGCCCACTGGCGCAGCGACGTGCCGGCGGGCGTCGTCGTCTTCCTCGTGGCCTTGCCCTTGTGCCTGGGCATCGCATTGGCCAGCGGCGTGCCGCTGATGGCGGGGCTTGTCTCCGGCATCGTGGGCGGGCTGGTCGTGGCCTGGCTGTCGGGCTCCCAGCTCAGCGTGAGCGGGCCGGCGGCCGGCCTGGTCGTGATCGTCGTCGATGCGATCGCCAAGCTGGGGAGCTTCGAGGCGTTCCTCGTGGCCGTGATGGTGGCGGGCGCGCTGCAGTGGCTGTTCGGCCGCCTGCAGGCCGGCGATCTGGGCGCCTGCTTTCCCTCGCCCGTCATCAAGGGGATGCTGGCCGCCATCGGGCTGATCCTCATCCTCAAGCAGCTTCCGGTGGCGTTCGGCTTCGTGTCGGGCGAGCAGGCCATGCGCCTGGTGCCCCGCACGATCGACGGATTCGATGACCTGGGCCGGCTGGTCGGCGCCGTCACCGGCAGTGCGGTGATCATCGCCGCCGGTGCGCTGGCCATCCTGTTCGCCTGGGACTCCCCCTGGGCCAAGCGCCTGCCGCTGATCGGCCGGCTGCCCGGGCCGCTGCTGGCGGTGCTCTGGGGCATCGGGTACCAGGCCGTGGCCATGGCCACCGAGCCGTCCGTGGCGCTGCCCGACCACCAGCGCGTGGCCCTGCCCGAAGGCGACGGCCTGGCCGCGCTGTGGTCGCAGCTCGCCTCGCCCGACTGGTCGGCGCTGGCGCGGCCGGAGGTCTACACCATCGCCTTCACCCTCGCCGTCGTGGCCAGTCTGGAAACCCTGCTGAGCCTGGAGGCGGCCGACCGGCTCGATCCCCTCAAGCGCGTGGCGCCGCCCAACCGGGAGCTGCAGGCGCAAGGGGTGGGCAACCTGCTGGCCGGCCTGCTGGGGGGGCTGCCGATCACGGCGGTGATCGTGCGCACCTCGGCCAACATCCAGTCCGGTGCGCGCACCCGGCTGTCGGCGGTGTTCCATGGCGTGCTGCTGCTGGCGAGCGTGCTGTTCCTGTCGGAGTTCCTGCAGTGGGTGCCGCTGGCCGCGCTGGCTGCCGTGCTGCTGCACACCGGCTTCAAGCTGGCCAAGCCGGCCATGATCGCGGCGGTCTGGCGCGAAGGCTGGTCGGCGTTCGTGCCGTTCGCGGTGACGGTGGGCGCGATCCTGGCAACCGACCTGCTCATCGGCATCCTCATCGGGCTGGCCTGCAGCATGCTCTTCCTGATCCAGGCGAACACGCGCGGCGCGCTGACGATGATCTCCGAGGGCAACGTCCACCTGATCCGGCTCAGCAAGGATGTGTCGTTCTTCAGCAAGGCCACGCTGCGCAACCACCTGAACCGGGTGGAGCCGGGGCATTCGCTGGTCATCGACGGCTGCAACTGCGGCTTCATGGACCGCGACATCCGCGAGGCGCTGGACGATTTCATGGCCCATGCGCAGGAGCGCGGCATTCAGGTCGAATTGCGATCCATGCCGCAGGCGGGCCCCCCCGTCCCTTCGGACGAGCCCCCGGCGCAGTGGCTCAAGGCCCGTTCGGCGCGCTGACGGCGGGAGCGCTTCCTCCAAAAACAGCGCGGTCGGCCCGGCCGGGCGGCGGGATGCACCAACGCAGTGTGTCCCGCCGCCCTGTCCCCATGGAGGTGCATGGACGGACGATCGCGGCGAATCATGGCCTTGGTGGCACTGCAATGGTGCAAAAAGTAACGCGGGCGCATAGCATGTAACCACTTTCGGCATAGCTGCCAGGCCGGCGTCCAGGCCCGGATGGCACCGTGCGAGGGAGATGGCACGGTCCATGCTTGGAGCGTGGACATCCCTAATCAGCCACCCCCGGAGGAACCATGTCCCGTGTATCCATGAAGTCCTTGAGCGTCGCCTTCGTTGCCGCCCTGCCTCTGCTGGCCAGCGCACAACTGACGGGCAACGTCAGCCTGACCACCAACTACAAGTTCCGTGGCCAGGACCAGGACGCCAGCCGGGTCAAGGCCGTCAAGCCCGCCATCCAGGGCGGCTTCGACTACAGCTTCGGCGACAGCGGCTGGTATCTGGGCAACTGGAACTCCAGCGTGGACTGGCTGCCGGGCAATTCCATCGAGATGGATTTCTATGGCGGCTACAAATTCAAGGCCGGCGACGTGGACCTGGACCTGGGCGCGCTGACCTATGCGTACCCCGGCAATTCCGTCGGCAACACCACCGAACTCTACGGCGCGGCCACCTACGGCCCGCTGACGGCGAAGTACTCGCACACCATCTCCAAGGACTACTTCGGCTGGGCCTCCGCCAAGACGACCAGCAACAAGGGCCGCAACACCGGCTACCTGAACCTGGCCTATGCGCAGGAAGTGGCCCCCAAGACGACGCTGAAGGCATCGGTCGGCTTCACGCGCTTCGCCAGCGACATCAAGGACCTGGGCGTGCCCAACTACATGGACTACAGCGTGGGCGGTGCCTACGACTTCGGTTCGGGCCTGTCCCTGTCGGCCGCCGTGGTGGGCGCCAACAAGAAGGCCTTCTTCGGCCCGGTCAACAAGTCGCGCCTGATCGTTGCGCTCACGAAAACCCTGTAAGACAACGGGCGCCGAGGGGTGCCTCCAATGGAGAAAAGCAACATGAAAATGGTGACAGCCATCATCAAACCCTTCAAGCTCGACGAGGTGCGCGAAGCCCTGTCGGACATCGGGGTCCAAGGGATTACGGTGACCGAGGTCAAGGGCTTCGGCCGCCAGAAGGGCCACAC
>NZ_BAAJYS010000280.1:0-4430 GCF_057543315.1 Acidovorax sp. KPB24-07 | reverse complement strand
CTGGACTCCGCCCCCCCTCTCTGCAGACCATTCCCCCTTCAGCGGCCGACGTGACGCCTGCGCCGCCCGCGCCGGACGACAACGCGCCGGCCTGGCCCCTGGGCCGGGCCGTGGCGCAGATCCAGGGCGTCTACATCCTGGCGGAAAACGCCCACGGCCTGGTGATCGTGGACATGCACGCCGCGCACGAACGCATCGTGTACGAGCGGCTCAAGGCGCAGGTGGACGGCACCGAACGCATCGCCAGCCAGCCGCTGCTGATTCCCGCGACCTTCGCCGCCACGCCGCAGGAAGTGGCCACGGCTGAAGCCCAGGCCGACACACTGTCGATGCTGGGACTGGAGATCGCCCCCTTCTCCCCGAAAACGCTGGCCGTGCGCGCCGTGCCCACCTCGCTGGCCCAGGGCAATGCGGTGGAACTGGCACGCAGCGTGCTCGCGGAGTTGTCAGCACACGACGCCAGCACCGTGGTGCAGCGCGCCCGCAATGAAATTCTGGGTACGATGGCCTGCCACGGCGCGGTGCGCGCCAACCGCCGGCTCACCCTCGATGAAATGAACGCCCTGCTGCGCCAGATGGAAGTCACCGACCGATCCGACCAGTGCAATCACGGCCGCCCCACCTGGCGGCAACTGTCCATGCGCGAGCTGGACGCCCTCTTCCTGCGCGGACGCTGATCCCCGGGCGCCGCAGGCCATACGGATCCCACCCATGCCACTGCGCCGCCACCCCCCCCATCACCTTCGCTCCGCCTGCCAGGGCTATGGCGTGGCGGCCCTGGCGGCCATCGCCGCCGTCACGCTGCCGGCCCACGCGGGGCGGCCCCTCACGGTGGACGACGCCGGCGTGAATGCCCCCGGCGAAGGGCACGTGGAAGTGTGGTGGGAGGGCGTGCACCGCGACCGCGGCGCCTTCTACGTGGCGCCGGCCTATGCCCCGGCGGCGCTGCCGGGCCTGGAACTGGGCGCCCTGCTGGCGCGCGATCTGGACGGCCGCGCCACGGTGCAAAGCGTGGTGGCCAAATGGCAGTGGACGCCGCCGCCCGAGCAAGGCTGCCATGCGGCCAGCAGCATGGGCCTGTGGCACACCCACCGGGAGCCGCGCAGCACGCGGGCCCTCAACCTGCTGGGCACCTGCATCGCCAGTTGGGGGGCCGTGCACGCCAATGCCGGCACGCTGCACACGCCCGACCACCGCTGGCTGCCCACCTGGGGCGCCGCGGTCGAATCCACCTGGGGCGCGGTCACGGCGCACATCGAGGCGTTCGGCCAGCGTGGCAGCCCGCCCACATTCCAGACCGGCGCGCTGTGGGAATGGACACCGGGCTGGCAACTGGACGGGGTCGTCGGGCGCGGCAGGGCCGGACCCTGCTGAGCATCGGCGTCAAACACAGCTTCTGACGCGCCCCGAAACGGTGGCCTGCCGCCGGCAGGCCGTCGACCGAGGGATCAGTCGTCCCGCGCCGCCTTGGCGTGGTCGGGGAAATCCGCGAACACGCCGTCCACGCCCAGGCGGTAGAACATGCGGTATTCGGCCTTCGGGTCGCCCTTGAAGTCGGAAGCCAGGCGGCGCGCCTCGCTGCGGAAGGTGTACGGGTGCACGAAGAGGCCGGCCGCGTGCGCGTCGGACACGACAGAGGTCGCGGGCATCATCACGCGGTCGCGCTCGTCGATCTTGCCGTCGCCGTTCAGGTCATCGGGCTGGCCGTCCTTGTTGTCATCCACCAGCTTCGAGGGGATCAGGTACGGCTTCCAGGGGCCGATGCCGTCCGCATAGGTCTTGACCTCCTTCAAGCCCGCAGGGGTCAGCAGGCTGGCAAACGTGCGCTGGTCGCCGGCCACGGCAAAGTCATAGGGCTTGTCGTAGGGCGCGGTCAGGTCCATGCTGCCGTCGGCCTTGATGTCGTTGGCATCCACCAGTTGCACCAGGCGCACCTGGGTCTTGGTGCGCAGGTACTTGAGGTTGGACACTTCGAACGACTGCAGGATGACGGGCGACGCCGCGGTGGTGTAGCCGTACTGCGAGAGCGTGGTGAGCAGCCGGTCCTCGAGCTTGAGGTTCAGGTTGGCGTGGTAGGTGGGGTGCTTGGTTTCGATGTACACGCCCACGGTGCGGCCCACGCGCGTGCCTTCGGACCGGGCGAGGTCCAGCACTTCGGCCAGCGTCGGGATCTGGTACTTGCCGTTGAACGACTGGTCGCGCTCGGCCAGGGGCTGGATGGCGCGCAGGGTCTTGATCTCCGCCAGGGTGAAGTCGGAGGCGAACCAGCCTTCTTCCTGAACGCCATCGACCATCTTCCTGGTCTTGCGGCTGGCGAATTCCGGGCGCTGCGACACGTCGGTGGTGCCGGTGATGTTGGGTTCGTGCCGCGCGATCAGCACACCGTCCTTGGTGGCCACGAGGTCCGGTTCGATGAAGTCCGCGCCCAGCTCGATGCCCTTCCTGTAGCCTTCCAGCGTGTGGTCCGGCAGGTAGCCGGCGGCACCGCGGTGGCCGATCACCAGCGGCTTGGCGCCGTTCAGCGTGGGGAAATCATCGTCGTTGCCGCCACAGGCGGCCAGGGCGGCAGCGGCGGCCAGGGCCAGCGCGGCCCCTTTGAAACCAGACAGGTGCATTGCTCTACCTCGTTGATCGTTGAAGTGCGCCACTGTGGAGGCGCCACATGACAGGACGGTGACTCGGGGAACTTTGTCGCGGCAGCGGTATCTCGGTGCCGAACGCACCGTTGTTGTGCGTTGTTGCCCTCCTTTGCCCCCGGAATCCGCATCCTACGGGCCACCCCGTCCGGCCGTCACGGCCTATCGATGCTGCGCTGCAGCGTCAATCGGCGCTTTTCCGGGCTCCGGCCCTGGGCAGCGGTGCCGAAATCAAGCCATCTCTCCAGCACAATCCGGATGTAACAAAGCGCATCGACGGGCGCGTTTCTTGCAAAAGCCGGAAAAGCCGGGGATTTCCCGATTTGCTATTGAAAAGTGAGCAACCAAGGCAACCAAGACAACGGCATACCCGCTGAAACACTGCCATAGAACTTTCCCGACACCGCGGCACTCAGTCCTACCCATGAAACGCTGGCCCCTCCTTTCATCCATCGCCCTCGCCATGGCCGTCACGGCAGGTTGCGCCACCCTCGACGCCAAGCAGCGCGAGTGGATCTTCCAGCCCAGCGACCGCGCGTGGGGCGGTGCCCAGTCCACCGACGACATGGAAGATGTCTGGATCGCATTCGACTCGAAAGCCACCGGCAAGTCCGAGAAGCTGCACGGCCTGTGGCTGCCGGCCGCCAAAGCCGATGCGCCCGTGCTGCTGTACCTGCACGGCGCACGCTGGAACGTGTCGGGATCGGCGGGCCGCATGCGGCGCATGCAGAGCATGGGGTTTTCGGTGCTGGCGGTCGACTACCGCGGCTTCGGGCGCAGCAGCGCGGCCCTGCCGTCGGAGACCACGGCCCTGGAGGACGCCCGCGCCGCGTGGGACTGGCTCGCGCAGCGCGCGCCCGACCAGCCGCGCTACATCTTCGGCCACTCGCTCGGCGGCGCCATCGCCATCGACCTGGCGGCGATGGTGAACGACGAGAAGGGCACCATCGTGGAAGGCACCTTCACCAACATCCCCGAGGTCTGCCACGTTCAAATGGGGTTGGCTGCCGGTGTCGGGCCTCATCACGCAGCGCTTCGAGTCGGCGCGCAAGGTCGCGCACATCGGCTCGCCGCTGCTGGTGGTGCACGGCAGCGACGACAGCCTGATCCCGCCCACGCTCGGCCGCAAGCTGTACGACGCCGCCCAGGAGCCCAAGCGCTTCGTGCTGGTGGAAGGCGGCACGCACCACAGCACGAACACGGTGGGCGAGCCGCAGTACCGTGCCGCGCTGGCGGACCTGTTCCAGGTGTACTGATCCGGCCGGCGTGCGCGGCGACGGCCATCTGCGCTCCCGGTCGGGTGGCGCCCATCTGGTAGGCTCGCCCGCATGTCCGTCCCCCCTTTCGCTGCGGCGGGCCAGGAGCCGCCGGCCGTGGCCGTCGCGCCGGGTCTGGCCATCACCGTGCTCGCGCTGCTGCTGAGCCTGCAGCCCGTCACCACCGATCTCTACCTGCCTGCGCTGCCCTCGCTCACGCGCAGCCTGGACGCACCCGTGGCGTCCGCCCAGCTCACGCTCAGCGCGCTGCTGCTGGCCTTCGGATGCTCGCAACTCGCCTGGGGGCCGCTGTCGGACCGCTTCGGCCGCCGGCCGGTGCTGCTGGCGGGTCTTTCCATCTACACCCTGGCATCCATCCTGAGCGTGCTCGCCCCGTCGATGCAATGGCTGATCGGCTGGCGCGTGGCGCAGGGCGCGGCCATGGGCGCGGTGGTGATGTGCGCCCGCGCCATCGTGCGCGACCTCTACACGCCGGCGCTGGGCGCGCGGGCGATGTCGCGGGCCCTGACCGGGCTGG
>NZ_BAAJYS010000279.1:0-4447 GCF_057543315.1 Acidovorax sp. KPB24-07 | reverse complement strand
CGGCGGGACTGCCCCCGCCCCTGCGCGCTCCGCGCGTGCACCGGGGCCTGATCGCAAGCGGCGACCGCTTCGTGTCGACCGTGCAGGAATCGCAGGCGCTGCGCGACGCGTTCACCGCCGCCGGCCATGCGGTGCTGGCGGTGGAGATGGAGGGCGCCGCCGTGGCCCAGGTCTGCAGCGACTACGGCGTGCCCTTCGCCGCCGTGCGCACGGTCTCCGACCGCGCGGACGACGCCGCGCACGTGGACTTCCCCCGCTTCGTGCAGGCCGTGGCCAGCCAGTATGCCGATGGCATCATCGGGCGGTTTCTCAGGATGCTATAAAAATAATAGCTGTATGCCCTAGTGATAATTGCGCTGGAGGCTGTTTGCCTATTGGGTGGTTTTCGGAAAGGAAAGCGTTTGTCTCGGCCGGTGCTGTGGACCTGCCGCCTTGGGGTTTTATCGATCCATCCATTGGCGATAGATTTCCTGGAAGCGTCGAACGAGGCGCTCGCCGGGTTGCAGAACGCCCTTCATGCGTGAGGGTCTGGACGACAGCCCGCGTTGCACTGCCTCACAGATGGCTTGATCTTCCGCAAAGAGCTTTTCCGCGTAGGCGGTGTGCCAAGGACCCACGATTTCCAGCATCGCCATTTCAGCCCGAGTGAGATCAGGAACCTCAAAGCTGAAGAGGCGGGCGAACATCCTGCAACTGCCAGTGCCTGTCGGCTGGTAATCCATGATGGCAAGCTGCTGGTTGTCGGTGTATCCAATGGTCGTGGCAGGAAAGATCACGTGATGCCGATAGCCATCCGGGTACGGAACCGGCACCCGTTTGAAGATTTCATTCACCCTAGCATCACGCGGGCGCTCGTAGCGCTTGGGATTGAGCCGGGTGGTGTACGAGATGGTGTTGTCAGCGTTGGGGTCGCTGTCCACCTGAAGGGGTTTTTGCACGTCGGCCGCAAAAGTATCTGCGTGCACGGAGAAGGCGTGCTCGAATTCCACAGTGTTTTGCAGCACGACTTTCCAGTTGGCTGCGATGTCTTGCACCCTCTTCGGTTTCTCTGCTCCTATCGCCCGAGACATCTGGTCCAGGGCGGGCAGCGTGGCGCCCAGAAATTCGTCCAGGCGCTGTCGAGGCTCCGCGCTCACGAAAATGAACTCGCCAAGGGTTTCCACCTGCCAAGTCTCCAGCCGCAGGTCTGCCGTCTGATAGCACGCCAACGCCTCGTTGTGTCGATGGGGCACGCCAATCGCCATTCCGTCGCCGTTGTAAGTCCAAAGATGGTAGGGACAGCGGATTGGGCCATGACCGCTGGGCTTCTCGAAGAATGCGGAGAAGCGATGGGGGCATACATTGGCGTAGGCCACGATGCGGCCTTCATGGCGATGAATCACCAAATCAGTCGCTCCAATGAGCCGCTTGACATAGTCCAGTTCGTTCGGAATATCGCGGGTCAATGCGGCCAAATGCCATGCCTGCCGAAAAATATACTTTTCCTCCAAAGCAAGCACGTCTGGGTTTGTGTAGTCAGCTGGATCGATAAGATGGTTCTCGGGCATGATCAATCCTACTTGAACACCGCAGCGAAAAAAAGCATTGCATTTGACCTAAGATAAAAGTTCTTCAGGAAAATTGATCCCGGTCATTTTTGCCTGATAAAAAATAGTTGGTGAAGATATCGCTGCACTATTTTTTATGCTGATTTCGTGGTGTGAAGAGAATTGAATTATTTGCGAAAAATTATGCAAATAAGAAAGCAAAAAATTCTCTGAAAGTAAATCAACTGAAGCATACGAGGGAAATTGTGTGCTTCAGCTGATCACTAGTAATAATTAACTTAAAATATCCCAGGTGAGGGCAATCACTCCTGCGTTCGCAGAGGTTGCAACCCACAGCCCAAGACCTTTGGGAATGTATAACGGTTTGGGAATGAATATTTGAGTGTTTGATCCTGTTGTGGTATTTCCGTTTCCACTGAATATTATTGACTTGGATGTATCTGAAATTCCCGATGGAGCACTGGTTGCCGCGACTAGATTGACGGTGCCATTTTGCGGATTGCAAAAGCAAGTTCGGATCACAATTCCATTGGTATTCGCAGAAGGAGCTACCAATTGCGCCACGCCTTTAGGGGCAATGGTTGCAAAATTCTTTCCTATGGGGACAGCATTCATAGTTGCCTTCGTGAAATGGTGTTTTCTATTCAATAAAGATCACGATAATAAATCCCAAGTAAGTGCGATGGCTCCTGGTCCTGAGTTTGCCACCCAAAGCCCCATTCCGGCAGGGATATACAGTGGGTACGGCATTACCACTTCGCTATTTGAGCCGGCCGCCGAGTTTCCGTTGCCGGAAAAAATGATTGGCTGACTAACATCCCCTATTCCAGTAGGCGCCACTGTACCAGCAACCAGATTTACAGTTCCGGTGACAGGGTTAATGTAGCCTGTCCGAATTATTGCGCCACTTGTATTGGAGGCTACAGAAAAAACCAAAACAACTCCAGGGGGGCTGGAATTTAAAAACCGCTTTCCAATTGGCTCTGCATCCATTTATGACTCCTAAAGAATTTGACGCCGAAATGGCGGCAAGCAGTCAATGCTGTGTTGTTTTTGTTCGTCTGTCAAATATTTAATTTATATTCAGCATCCTGCAATCATTGGAGGAGATTTTTAAGGCGATACCAGGAAGGACTGGCCTCACCGACAGATAACGCATCTTGGTTAGTGAGGAGCGATATGGCCTTGAACCAACCATCGTCTGCTTGTGCCCATTGAACAACAAGACCAGTACAGACTTTTTTCTCAATCCGAAACAATTGGTACTTTACGCAGCGCTGGTTGCAAGCGGTGGAAGCTGCGTTCACGCACTGCTGGAACACCATGAAGGCTTTTCTGGACTAAGAGTTAACCTAAATCTCGATGCAATCAGTCTATTAGGTCACTTAGCATCGTCCTTCATGAAACGCAATATAGGGCTGCTTGATGCTATGAAAATAATAGCTGCATGCCCTAGTGTTTATTGTGCTTAAGGCCAATTCGACGCAGCACAACAAACGCCTATCAGCGTCGCGCGTCTTCAGTCCAGCAGACGCCGTGGAACCGGCTCCGCCGGGCCACTGGCGTCGTCCCCCTGGGGGGAAGCCGCGCAGCGGCTCAGGGGGGTCACTTCAACCAGCCGCGCTTTCGGAAGTACCACATGGGGCCCAGGGCGCTGGCCACCATCAGCGCCAGCGCGTAGGGGTATCCCAGCGACCAGTCCAGCTCGGGCATGAACTTGAAGTTCATGCCGTAGACGCTGGCGATCAGCGTCGGCGGCAGCAGGGCGACGCTGGCCACCGAGAAGATCTTGATGATCTTGTTCTGGTTGATGTTGATGAAGCCGACCGTGGCGTCCATCAGGAAGTTGATCTTGTCGAACAGGAACGCCGTGTGGTTATCGAGCGATTCGATGTCGCGCAGGATCTGGCGCGCCTCCTCGAACTGCTCGGCGTTGAGCATCTTGCTGCGCATCATGAAGCTCACGGCGCGGCGCGTGTCCATCACGTTGCGGCGGATGCGGCCGTTCAGGTCCTCCTGGCGCGCGATGGCGGCCAGCACCTCGCCGGCGCGGGCATCGGTCACGTCGCCGGCCAGCACCTGCACGCTGACCTTCTTCAGGTCGTCGTAGATGCCTTCGAGGGTATCGGCGGAGTATTCGGCGTCGGCGTCGAAGAGCTTGAGCAGCACCTCCTTCGCATCCTCGATCAGGCCCGGCGCACGGCGCGCGCGCATGCGCAGCAGGCGGAAGACGGGCACATCTTCGTCGTGGATGGAAAAGAGCACGCCCTTGCTCTTGAGCGTGTCGTTGACGAGGTTCAGGATGAAGGCCACGCGCACCGAGCGCGGGTCGTCTTCGTCGTCGATGAGAAAGTCGCTGCGGATGTGCAGCTCGCCGTTGTCTTCTTCATAGAAGCGGGCGGATTCCTCGATGTCCTCGTCCATGGCGTCTTCGGGGATGAAGAGGCCGTAGTGCTGCTTGACCCAGCGTTTTTTCTTCGAGGGTGGGCGACTCCAGGTCGACCCAGATGGGCTGGAACTGCGCCAGCTCTTCCAGGGATTCGATTTCTTCCTGGACGAGCCGGCCGTTGGCGAGCGTGAAAATGTTGAGCATGTGGGCTCACTCCCGGTGTGTGGTGGGCTTTTTCTGCGAGGGATGGGGCGGCTTTCAACCCTCGGCAGGCCGGGAGCTGAAAGCTACCAACTGGGGTAGGTTTCCACGGAGGAATCTCCAAAAATGCAAGCCGCGGATTATGGCATTGCGCTGCGTCAATCCCATGACACCCGCCGAGGGCCGGCGGGGCCTGGCAGCCCGTGGGCGCAGTAGCGGTAAGGCTTTTTTTTTCCGTCAGCCCGCCTCGGGCGCGGGGGTGCCCGCCGCCCGCACCGTGGCGAGGGCGCGGCACAGGTCGGCCCAGGTG
>NZ_BAAJYS010000278.1:0-4455 GCF_057543315.1 Acidovorax sp. KPB24-07 | reverse complement strand
GTGTCGCTGCCGGGCGGCTGCCCGCCCTGCCGGCCGAGGGCGCCTTCTGGGCCGCGAGCCTGTACCTGGTGCTGGGCTGCACGGTGTTCGCCTTCATCGCGCAGAACTGGGCGCTGAAACACACTGCCCCCAGCCGCGTGGGCCTGCTGATGGGCACCGAGCCGGCCTGGGGCGCGTTGTTCGCCGTGCTGTGGCTGGGGGAGAGTCTGGGCCCGGTGCAATGGCTGGGCGGGGCGCTGATCGTGGGGGCGGCGTGGTGGACGCTCGCGCGCCAGCGCGCGGGCTGATCACCGGCTCGAAGCTCCCATTGCACCGCGACACTGCACGGCGATACTCCGGCAGCCAACGCGCCCGCCCCGAGCCGCCGTGGTGGCGCCGACCCCCACAAGGAGCTTTCCGATGACCGACCTTCGCGACATCCTGGCGCACCTGCGCGCAGGGCGCTGGAACGAGGCCCACCAGCAGGTGCAGGACGATGCGACGCCGCTGGGCGCCTGGCTGCACGGCATCGTGCATCTGCAGGAAGGCGACCTGGAAGACGCCGAATACTGGTACGACCAGGCCCAGCGCCATTTCCGCAGCCGCGGCACGCTGGAGGAAGAGATGCAGCGGCTGGAAGCGGCCCTGCCGCAGAAGTAGCGCTGGAAAGCGCCGCGCACGGGCGCGGCCCTGCGCCGTCATGGCCCTGTAACGGCGCGCCGGCATCGTTGCGGTTTTCGTTCGCCACAAGCCATCGCATGCTGCCCTCTTTCCGCCTCGCCCCCTTCGCCCTGCTGGCCTGCGCCGCCGCCCTGCTGCCCGCCCACGCCCAGCAGGCTTTTCCCGCCACGCTCGCCGGCCATGCGGTGCTGCCGGCGCAGACCTTCATTCCCGCGCCCAAGGATGCCCCGGCCGATCTGCAGACCAGCGGCAAGTTCACCACGCCGCAGCGCGTGGACCAGCTGGGCAGCGTGGAAGGCATCTCCGCCGGCCGGCCCACGGGCGTATCGCTGCCGTTCAAGGGCCAGCCCGCGCAGGGCCATTCGGGCATCAAGCGCATGGCCGACGGGTCGTTCTGGATCCTGACCGACAACGGCGCGGGGGCCAAGGCCAACTCGCCGGACTTCATGCTGTACCTGAACCACTACACGGTGGACTTCCGAAGCGGCCAGTTCAAGCGCCAGAAGACGGTGTTCCTGCACGACCCGGACAAGAAGGTGCCGTTTCGCATCGCCGAAGAGGGCACGAAGGAACGCTACCTGACCGGCTCGGACTTCGATCCCGAGAGCTTCCAGTTCGCCGGCGGCGCGCTGTGGATCGGCGAGGAGTTCGGCCCCTACCTCATCAAGGCCGACCTGTCCGGCCGCGTGCTGGCCGTGTTCGAGACGCAGGTGGACGGCAAGGTCGTGCGCTCGCCCGACCACCCGGCCATCGCCGCCGCGGGCGCGCCCGATGCCAAGGCGCCGGCCTTCGAGATCAAGCGCTCCAAGGGCTTCGAAGGCATGGCATCGTCCAGGGACGGCAGCAAGCTCTACGCGCTGCTGGAAGGCCCGGTGTGGAACGAATCGGCCAAGGCCTACGAAGCGGTGGAAGGCGGCAAGCAATACCTGCGCGTGCTGGAGTTCGACGTGAAGCAGGAAAAGTGGACGGGCCGCCACTGGAAGTACGTGCTGGAGGCCAACCACCACGCCATCGGCGACTTCAACATGATCGACGAGAACACCGGCCTGATCATCGAACGCGACAACGGCGAGGGCACGGCCGACAAGGCCTGCCCCGAGGGCCAGAAGCGCACCGACTGCTTCCACGACCTGGCGAAGTTCAAGCGCGTGTACAAGGTGGAGCTGACCGATGCCAACGCCGGCGCCGAGCTGCGCAAGGTGGGCTACATCGACCTGCTGAACATCCAGGACCCGCAGCGCCTGGCGAGAAAGCCCTTGAACAACGGCGTGCTCGCCTTCCCGTTCTTCACCATCGAGAACGTGGACGTGGTGGACGCCACGCACATCGTGGTGGGCAACGACAACAACCTGCCGTTCAGCTCCAGCCGCGAGCCCAACCGGGCCGACGACAACGAGCTGGTGCTGCTGGAAGTGGGCGAACTGCTGCGCGCGCGCTGAAACCCTGCAGGCGGCGGGCCCCGACCCGGGTGGCAAAATCGCCGCACCCTCGGGGCACCCGGTTGCGCGGCGCTGCCCCCGGCGGCCTTTTTCCACGCACCGGGAATCCACACGCATGTTCACTGGCATCGTCCAAGCCACGGCGGCCCTCGCCGCCATCCATGACCGCGAAGGCCTGCGGACCTTCATCATCGATTTTCCGCCCGGCTTCTGCCAGGACCTCGCCGTGGGCGCGAGCGTGGCGGTGGATGGCGTGTGCCTCACGGTGACCGAGCTGCTGCCGCCCAACGCGGCGGCGTTCGACGTGGTGCTGCAGAGCCTGAACGTGACCACCCTGGGCAGCTACGCCGTGGGCGACCGCGTGAACGTGGAGCGCGCGGCCAGGGACGGCGCCGAGATCGGCGGGCACCCGCTGTCGGGCCACATCGACTTCGCCACCACGCTGCAGTCGGTGCGCGAGTCGGACAACAACCGCGTGTGGCGCGTGGACATTCCGCCCGCCTTTCGCAAGTACATCTTCGCCAAGGGCTACATCGCCATCCACGGCGCGAGCCTGACGGTCTCCGAGGTGAACCGCGCCGAGGGCTGGTTCGAGGTGTGGCTGATCCCCGAGACGCGCCGCGCCACGGTGTTCGAGCACAAGCAGGCGGGCGACCGCCTCAACATCGAGATCGAGCGCAGCACGCAGGTGGTGGTGGACACCGTGCGCGAGGCGGTGCAGGAAAGCCTGGGGGCCCTGCAGCCGGTGCTGGAGGCGCTGCTGCGCGACAAGGGCCTGTCGCTCGAAGACTTCGTGCAGCCGCCCGTGCTGCCGCGCTGAAGGGCCACCGGGCTCCGGGTGTGGCAGCCCGGCATCAAAACGGGCTTCAGCACATATTCCACTAGGGCGTATCGCTATTAATTCAATAGCAAACGCCTGGACACGTCAAAGAATGACCAGCTCCCCGGCGCCCGTGTCCGCCCGGGGCTCGGCCAGCACCACGCGGTTGCGGCCCGTTTCCTTGGCGCGGTACATCGCCGCGTCGGCCTCGGACAGCAATTGGTCCAGCACCAGGCCGTGGCGGCCGGAATCGGCCACGCCGAAGCTCGCCGTCACGCGCAGCGGCTCGGGCGATGCCGGCAGCAGCAGCTGCAGGTTCGCCACCACCTCGCGCAGGCGCTCGGCCAGCCGCACGCCGTGCGCGGGGTCGCAGTGGCTCAGCAGCACCACGAACTCCTCGCCGCCGAAGCGGCCCACCAGATCGCCCAGCCGCAGTTCGGCCCGCAGCGCGCGCGCCACCGACACGAGCGCCTGGTCGCCCACCGCATGGCCCCACTGGTCGTTGAGCATCTTGAAGCGGTCCACGTCCAGGATGACGATGACCACGCCGAAGCCATGGCGCCGGGCCTGCGCGAGCACGCTTTCCGCCGCGTCGAAGAAGGCGCGCCGGTTGGGCAGGCCGGTGAGGAAGTCGGTGTTGGACTGCTCGCGCAGCTGCGCGATCAGGCTGTTGCGCTCGCGCTCCAGGGCCTCGCGCTGGCGGGTCTGCAGCTGCAGCTCGCGCGCGGCGCGGATCACCGCGGCCATTTCGTCGTTGGCGGCGGGCTGGGGCAGGGGCGCATCCAGGTCGTTATTGGCCAGCGCCTTCAGCGCCCGCGCAGTCTGCACCAGCGGGCGCAGGACGCGGCGGTCCACCATCGACAGCGCCAGCAGCAGCAGCGCCAGCAGCACCACCGAGCCCGCAGCCACTAGGCCGAGCATGCGCACGGCCCGGGTGTATTCGGCGCTGGCGCGCTCGCGCAGCTGGTTGAGCAGCGTGTCGCGCACATCGAAGATGGTGTTCATGTCGGGCACGTAGAGCGCCGCGAAGCCCGCGGCGTCCAGCCCGTAGCGGCCGTTGCCCTCGCCGGCAGCGATCATGCGGTCGATGAGCGGCCCGGTATCGCGGAAGTAGCGCTGCTGCACCGTCTGCCACGCCTGGGCGATGGGGCGCGGCTGCTCGGGCACCGAAAGCCGCAGCTCGATCAGGAAACGCAGCTGCGCGATGCGCCCGCGTGTTTGCTCGATGGCCCGGCGCTCCTCGGCCGTGAACGGCTGCTGGCGCGCCAGCGCCGCCGTGAAATGCGAGCCCAGCAGCCCTGCGAACTCCCGCAGTTCGGCCGCGAGGCGCGCAACCTGCACGTCATCGGCCAGGGCCGGGTAGTGCTGCCGCGCGGCATTGGCCAGGCTGCTCGTGACCGGGGCCAGCAGCGGCACGATCGCCACCATGCCGTAGACGGCCGAACGGATCGACTCGGGCGCCCGCGCCTCGCGCGGCTGCGCCACCACCTGATCCACCCCCGCCCGGGCCGTGGCCAGCGCCATCTTGGCGGCGAG
>NZ_BAAJYS010000277.1:0-4490 GCF_057543315.1 Acidovorax sp. KPB24-07 | reverse complement strand
GCGGGAGTACGAGGCGCCGCGGGGGGAGGTGGAGCAGGCGCTGGCGCAGATCTGGGGGCAGGTGCTGGGGCTGGAGCGCGTGGGGCGCCATGACAACTTCTTCGAAATCGGGGGCGACTCCATCGTGGCGCTGAAGCTGCTCGCCCGCATGAACCAGAGCCTGGCGGCGGAGCACGCCTTTTCGCTGCAGGACCTGATGCAAAAGCAGACCATCGCGCAGTTGCTGCAAGAAGCCCCGGGCGCGAGCGCTCCGCTGCGGCCCATCCAGCGCCTGGCGGCAGGGGCGAACACCTCGGCGATGCCGCTGTTCTGCATCGCGCCGGCGTTGCGGAACGTGCTGGACTACCAGCCCCTGGCGGACGAACTGGGCAAGGACCGCCCGGTATATGGCCTGTGCTGCACCGACCTGTCGCGCATCGACGCCATCGAGGCGCTGGCCGCCTACCACGTGGATCTGGTGCGCAACGTCTGTCCGCAGGGGCCGGTGGCGCTGCTTGGCTGGTCGCTGGGCGCGACCGAAGCGGTCTACATGGCACACCTGCTCGAAGCCGAAGGGCGCGAAGTGGCGTTCCTCGGCATGGTGGATAGCTTCGTGATGCACGGCGGCATCGTTCCTTACGACTGGCGCGAAGAGGCCCGCACCTTCCTGGCGGACTGGGTGGATGCCGGCGCCATCGACCAGGTGCTGCAGGTGCTCGGCACGGCGGACATGGCCTGCGTGGACTCGGTGCACCACACCACACAGGCTGCCAATGCGCTGGTGGCGCAGTTGGGCATCGATCCGGGCCAGGGGGGCATGGTGGAGAAATTCATGGCCTATCGTCGGCTCGATGCCGCGATCATGAAGCTGCCTCCACTGCCAGAGCTTCAGGCAGTGCCCGATGTCTGGTGGCGCGAGGACCGACCCCCGCAGGAGGTGACGGCACTGGCGGACCAGCTGGGTGGACGCCTGCGCACGGGCGCATCGATCGGTGCGAGCCACCGTCAGATCATCCAGCACGGCGATCTGCTGCGGGCCTGCCGCCAGGCGATGCGGGCCACCGGGCCCGCGATGCAAACGCCAATGCGGCGGGTCTGACACACGGCGCCGCCCCCAAGGCCAGGGGGGCGGCTGCACGCCGCGGGGATTTACCAGCGGTACTTGGCGGTGGCCGTCAGCGTGCGCTCACGCCCCATGTAGCACTCGCGGTGGTAGCAGATGGTGTTGTACTTGCGGTCCAGCAGGTTCGTCGCGTTCAGTGCGAAGCGCCAGGGGCCCTGGTCGTAACGCAGCGCGGCATTGAGCAAGGTGAACCCGCCCTCGGCCGTGGTGTTCGCCTCGTCGTTCTGTCGCTCGCCCACGTAGTTCACGCCTGCGCCCACGCCGAAGCCGCCGCCGATCGCGTAGTCCATCCAGAGCGATGCGGTCTGCTTGGGGATCGTGGCCGGGATCTTGCCCAACTCGCTGGTGTCGGCGCTCTCCAGCACCTTGAGATTCAGCACCGTGAACGATGCGGTGGCGCTGAGCCCGCGCATCAGCTCGGTCTTGGCCTCCAGCTCCAGCCCGCGCGAGCGCTGCTTGCCGATCTGCCGGGCGTCCGACGTGATGCTGTCGTAGGTGACCACGTTGGTCTTGCGCAGGTCGAACAGCGCCGCGGTGAACAGGGTCTTGCCGCCCTCGGGCTGGTATTTGATCCCCACCTCCACCTGCTTGCCCCGGCTCGGCTTGAACGGGTTGTTGTTGATGTCCACGCCACTGGTGGGCAGGAACGATTCGGCATAGCTGGCATAGGGCGACCAGCCGCCGCCCAGCAGGTAGTTCACCCCGATGCGGCCGCTGAAGGCGTCGTCGCTCTGCGTGGTGCGCTGGGCGCTCAGGCGGTTGTCGGTGGTGGTCTTCACATGGTCCTGGCGCCCGCCCAGCGTGGCCACCCAGCGGTCACCCCAGCGGATCTGGTCCTGTGCGTACAGGCCGATCTGGTCCATCTTCTGCGTGAAATCGGCCATGGGCGTGCGCGGTGTGGGCACGGCCATGCCGTACACGGGATTGAGCAGGTCCAGGTTGGGGCCGACGCCCCGAAAGCGCAGTGCCGTGCCTTCGAGGTGGTTCCAGTCCAGGCCGAAGAGCAGCGTGTGCTGCGCCGCGCCCGTGCGCACCGAGCCCTGCAACTGCGTGTCCAGGGAGCCTTGCTTGAGCCCGTCGTCCCAGGAGCGCGTGCTGCGGGAAATGGTGTGCCCGTCCGCCAGCACCGTATCCGCCCACAGCGCGTTGCGCTCCAGGGCGATGTCGGTGTACCGGGCGTTCTGGCGCACCGTCCAGCCGTTGTTCAATGCATGCTCGAACTGGTAGCCCAGTGAAGACTGGTCCTGCTGGAAGCGGCTGAAGGACGGGTCCCCGTATTTCACGTGCCGCAGAGTGCCGTCGGGCCCGAAGAAATTGGCGTAGTACGGGTCTTCGCCCGATTTGTCCTTGAGGAATTCGCCCAGCAGCGTGAACGAGGTGGCGGCGCTCGGCTGCCAGCGCAGCGACGGCGCGAGGTACAGGTGTGTGCGGTTGATGCGGTCGCCGTTCGGGTAGCGGTCCTGGTCGTTGCTGTCCAGGCCCACGCCCACCAGGCGGAAGCTCAGGTCGCTGCCTTCGCTCAGGGCGCCACCCACATCGAAGGCCAGTTGCTTGCGGTCGAAGCTGCCGTACTGCACCTCGATCTCGCGCGTGGCGTCGGCGCTCGGGGTCTTGCTCACGCGGTTGATGACGCCGCCGGCATCGCCCTGGCCGAAGAGCACGGAAGAGGGGCCGCGCAGCACTTCCACGCGCTCCAGCCCGTAGGGCTCGGTCATGCGGTAGACCACGCCGAACTGCGTCTGCGGCAGCCCGTCACGGTAGCTGCTGGTGTTGCCCGGAAAGCCGCGCAGCGAAATGTATTCCCAGCCGCGGTTGTCCGGCCCGTACGTTGCCACCGAGACGCCAGGCGTCTGGGCCACGATGTCCATCAGCTCCAGCGAACCGCGCGCATCCATCTCGGTGCGCCCGATCACCGAGATCGACTGGGGCGTCTCCAGCAGGGCGGTGTCCGTCTTGGTGGCCGTTCTGCTGCGCTGGGCCACGTAGCCGTTCACCGGGCCGTCGGGACGCTCGGTGTCGGCGCCCGCCTTCACCACCACGGTGGACAAGGTGCCGCTGGCGGCCTGCCGGCTGGCGCGGCGAATGGTGTAGCCCCCGCCGGCGGCGCTGCCGGCTTCCAGCGCGCTGCCGGCCAGCATGGACTGCAGGGCCTGCTCCACCGTGAGGCGGCCCGAGACCGGGCGGGACTCGGCCCCGCCCACCAGGTCGCCGGACGCGAACACCGGCACCCCGGTCTGGCGTGACAGCTCGGCCAGCGCGCTGGCCAGCGGCTGGGCGGGCACCTTCACGTCGAAGGCCTGCGGTGCCACGGCTTGCGGTGCCTGCTGGGCCAGGGCCGCAGGGCTCCAGCCGGCGAGAAGGGTTCCGAACGCGGCGGCGAGCGCCGCACCCAGGAGGGACTGACGGGGAAAGGAATGCATGGCTTTCTGAAACTCCAGGTAAATCGAACGACAAGGCAGCGGTCCATCGCGGTCCAGGCGCACTGGCCCGCAGTCGGGCGTGGCTTGTGCTTTGTTCCCATGACGTTCGAGCGGGCAGAACGGAGACAGCCCGCGTCCGGTTTCTTTGTCGGGGCGCTGCCCCAGGGTGTCAGCGGGCTCGCAGTTCGACGCCGCCGTCCGCCCGGGCATGCACGGTCAGGGGCAGGATCGTCGGGAGCGCGGCCAGCAATGCCGCGGAATCGCCCGCGCGGAACCGGCTGGACAGGCGCAGATCGCCCAGGCGCACATCGGCCAGCGTGATCGGCTGGGCGCGGTAGGCGTTGACCGTGGCCAGTGCATCGCGCAGCGGTTCGTTCCTGAACACCAGCCAGCCTTCCCGCCAGGCCGACAGCTGGGCCGGGTCCACGGGGCGTACCGGCTCGGCCCGGCCGTCCTGGAGGGCGAGCAACTGCCCGGGGTGCAGGTCGATCGCTTCGCTTTCTGCAATCGGGTCGTTGCCCGAAGGGGCCGTCAGCGGCTGCACGCGCACGTGCCCGCGCTCCACTCCCACGGTGACGGGGCCGCCCCGGTCGCGCACCGTGAACACGGTGCCCACCACCTCGATGCGCGCGCCACGGGCCAGCACCACGAACGGGCGGTCCACATCGCGGGCCACTTCGAAGCGGATCTCGCCCTGGGCCATCCGCACGCTGCGGTGCTGCCGGTACAGCGCCACGTCGATCGCGCTTCGGGGCGACAGGTCCAGCCGGCTGCCCGGGGCGCCGTCCTGCCCGTCGGCCAGCGACACCTTCAGCACCTGCGCAGTGCGTGTGGCGTAGGCGGCAGTGAACACCGGCTGCTGCCAGAGCCACTGCACGCCGCGTCCGGCCAGCAGCCCGGTGCCCACCAACGCGGCGGCGGACAGCAGCAGGCGCCGCGGCATGCGCCGGGCATTGGGCGACGCAGTG
>NZ_BAAJYS010000276.1:0-4490 GCF_057543315.1 Acidovorax sp. KPB24-07 | reverse complement strand
CGAAGCCCCGGCCCTGCTCGCCCGCGCGGGCGGCTTCCACCGCGGCGTTCAGCGCCAGGATGTTGGTCTGGAACGCGATGGAGTCGATCACGCCGATGATGTCGCTGATGCGGCGCGAGCTGGCGGTGATGTCTTCCATGGTGCGTACCACGTTGCCCACCACCTCGCCGCCCTTGGAGGCGGTGGCGCTGGCCGAGCTCGCCAGTTGCGAGGCGGTGCGCACGGTGTCGGCGTTCTGCTTGACGGTGGAGTTCATCTCTTCCATTGATGCCGCCGTCTGCTGCAGGTTGGAGGCCTGCTCTTCGGTGCGCTGGCTCAGGTCGGCGTTGCCGGTGGCGATCTGCCCGGCGCCGGTCGCGATGGACTCGCTGCTTTCGCGCACCTGGCTCACGATGCCGCTCAGGCTGGTGCGCATGGCGTTCATGGCCGCCAGCACGCTGTGGGTGTCGCCCTGGCGCAGTTGCACGCCGACCGCCAGATTGCCGTTGGCCACCTGCTGCGCGACCTCGGAGGCATAGGCCGGCTCGCCGCCCAGTTGCCCCTTGATCTGCCGGGTGATGGCCCAGGCCACCATGGCGCCTGCGGCGGCCGCGAGGGCGGCCAGCGCGAGCATCAGCGTGCCTGCGGCGACCGCGTCCTTCTCGGACTCGTCGGCCGTGCGCACGGTGGCGGCCTTCTGGTAGTCGACCAGGTCGTCCAGCGCCTTGAAATAAGCGGCTTGCACAGGGCGCACCGGGCCGAGCAACTGCTCGCGTGCCTGATCGTTCTGGTTGGCAAGGCCCAGGTCGACGGCCTTGTTCAGGGCCTCCACATAGGCGGGCCGCGCCTGCCCGATCTGAGCAACCAGGGCTTTTGCCTCGGGACTGGTCATGCGCTGGTTCAGTTGGCTGAGCAGTTCTGCATTGCGTGCCTGGGCCTTGTCGATGCGGCGTTTTTCATCGGCCATCTGCGGAATGTCTTCCAGCAGCGCGATGTTGCGTGCGGCCCGGGCCACCGTGTTGATGCCGTCCTTCATTTCCTGCAGCACCAGCAGGTTGGCGATGCGCTCATGCGACAGCAGCTTGATGTTGCCGCCGATGTGATCGAGCTGTACCCGTCCGAAGGCGGCCACCAGGAAGCCGATGGCGATCACGAGAGCAAAACCCGAGCCCAGCAAGGTGCCCAGTTTCATGCGTTGGAAGAAGTTCATGGATGCAGCCTTTTCGCTAGAGTCGAATGCCGATTTGGCCGGCGGGATGGGTGTGTGTCAATGTGTAATTTTTAATCCTCTGATGTAATCGATCTGTAGGACACAAACCAGCCTGCCGGTGCGCGGATGGCGAGCGGAAGGGCGTTCAGGTGCCGGGCAGGCGGCGACAATCGAGGGCCCCTTGCTGGTTTGCCCCGTCCCAATTTCGAGCCAATCCCCTCACTGCGACCGGTCCATGACGTCCTCCCGCCCCAATCTGATCTTCATCCTTGCCGACGACCTGGGCTATGCCGACCTGGGCTGCACCGGCGCCCGCGATGCCTACAGCGTGCCCGTGGATGTCTCGCCGCGCCTGGACGCGCTGGCGGCCGAGGGCCTGCGCTGCACGCGGGGCTATTCCAATTCGGCCGTGTGCTCCCCCACGCGGTTCGCACTAGCCACGGGGCGCTGGCAGTACCGCCTGCGCGGCGCGGCCGAGGAGCCGCTGGCCAGCGTGCACGGCGACAAGGTGCTGGGCCTGCCACCCGGCCACCCCACGCTGCCTTCGCTGCTGCGCGATGCGGGCTACGCCACCGCCCTGGTGGGCAAGTGGCACCTGGGCTACCCGCCGCACTTCGGCCCGCGCATGTCCGGCTACGATACGTTCTATGGCTTCCATGCCGGCGGCTCGGACTACTTCGCGCATTGCGACCCGCGCGGCCGCCCGGACTTCTGGGTCAACGAAACCGAGCACACCGAAGACGGCTACCTCACCGACCTGCTCAGCCGCCGGGCGGTGGACTTCGTGCGCGATCAGTCGGTGGACCGCCCCTTTCTGCTGAGCCTGCACTACAGCGCGCCCCACTGGCCCTGGCTCACGCGGGACGACCGCGCCGAATCGCAGCGGCTCGCCGGCTTCGGCAAGCACATCGACGGCGGCAGCCTGGAAACCTACCAGCGCATGGTCCACCACATGGACGAAGGCATCGGCTGGGTGCTGGATGCGCTGCAGGAAAAGGGCCTGGCCGAAAACACCCTGATCGTCTTCACCAGCGACAACGGCGGCGAGCGCTATTCCAACAACTGGCCGTTCGTGGGCCAGAAGATGGACCTGCTGGAGGGCGGCATCCGCGTGCCGCTGCTGGCGCGCTGGCCCGCCCGCATCGCTCCGGGCCGCGTGAGCGACACGCCCAGCCTCACCATGGACTGGACCGCCACCTTCCTCGACGCGGCCGGCGTGGCGGCCCACCCCGACTACCCGCTGGACGGCACCAGCCTGCTGCCGCTGTTCGACGACCCCGCGTGGAATCCGGAGCGCGACCTGTGCTGGCGCATGAAGCACCGCGAGCAGCGCGCGCTGGTGCGCGGCCGCCACAAGTACCTGCAGGTGGACGGCGTGGAATACCTGTTCGACGTGGTGGCCGATCCGCGCGAGCGCGCCAACCTGCGCGATCGCGAGCCCGCGCGCCTGGCCGAGTTGCGCGCCGCGTGGCAGGCGTGGGATGCAGCGCTTCCCGCGATCCCGCCGGAGGCCAAGGTCTCGCTCGTGTTCACCCGCAACGAATTGCCGCAGGCCACCTTCTGAACCGCCCATGACCTCACCCCGCACCGCTCCCCCGGCCCCGCCTTCCCGCTTCTGGGCCGAATGGTCCGCCCGCGATTTCGCGCAGGCGCAGGCCTCGGGCCGGGCGGCGCAAACCGTCGCAGTGCTCCCCGTGGCGGCCATCGAGCAGCATGGCCCCCACCTGCCGCTGAGCGTGGACGCGGCCCTGCTGCAGGGCGTGATCGATGCCGCGCTGCCGCAACTGCCGGCCGAGGTGCCGGCGCTGTTCCTGCCGCCGCAGAACGTGGGCCTGAGCACCGAGCACACGGCCTATGCCGGCACCCTCACGCTCAGGCCCGCCACCCTCATCGCGCTGTGGACGGAGCTGGGCGAATGCGTGGCCCGCGCGGGCGTGAAGAAACTGCTGCTGCTCAACGGCCACGGCGGCCAGGTGAGCGTGATGGACATCGTGGCGCGCGAGCTGCGCCAGCACTGCGGCCTGCTGGTGTACAGCGCCAGCTGGTTCAGCCTGCCGCTGCCCGAGGCCGTGAGCGCGCAATTCAGCGCCGAGGAGCACCGCTTCGGCATCCACGGCGGCGAGATCGAGACGTCGATGATGCTGCACCTCGCCCCCGGCACCGTGCACATGGCGCAGGCGCAGCACTGGCGCTCCACCTCGCAGGACCGGGCGGAGCGCTACGCCCTCCTGGGCAATGGCAAGAGCGCCAAGATGGGCTGGGCCATGCAGGATTACCACCCGGCCGGCGCGGTGGGCAATGCCGCGGGCGCCACGGCCGAAAAAGGCCGGGCGGTGGTGCAGGCCGCGGCAGCGGCGCTGGTGCGGTTGCTGGGCGAGCTGCACGCGCTGCCGCTCGATACCGTGGTGGACCGGCCCGGGGGCGGGGACTGACGAAGCGCTGGCGATCACGCCAGCGGCAGTGCGATGCCCGATTCCGCGAACACCTCGCGCACGACGGACAGCCCGTTGAGCGCGGCCGGAAAGCCCGCGTACACCGCCATCTGCATCACCACCTCTACGATTTCCTGGGGCTGGCAGCCCACGTGCAGCGCGGCGTGCACATGCACCTTCAACTGCGGCAGCGCATGGCCGAGGGCGCATAGCGCCGCCACGGTGGCCAGCTCGCGCTCGCGCAGGCCCAGCCCTTCGCGGTCATAGATGTCGCCGAACGGAAACTCCAGCAGGTAGCGCGCGAAGTCCGGAAACGACTGGGCCAGCGCTTCGACCACCGCCAGGCCGGCAGGGCCGTCCACGGCGGCCAGCATGCGCCGGCCCCGTTCGTAGCGCCCGGCGCTCATCGGGCGCCGCTCTGGCGCTGCTGCGCGCAGTTCTGGCGGGCGCAAAAATCAGGGAGATAACGGGTCATGGCGGTTCTCGAAAAGTGGATGGAAGCCGCCACTCTAGGGAGGGTCGTTCAGCCAGGGAATGACTCGATTCGTGATACCTTTTTGGTATGCCAAACCTTCTCGATTCCCGCTCCCTCGCGCTTTTTCTGGCGGTGGCGGATGCCCTCAGCTTCCGGCAGGCCGCCGAAACCCTGCACCTGTCCCAGCCGCCGCTGAGCCGGGCCATCCGCGAGCTGGAGGAGCGGCTGGGAACGCGGCTCTTCGACCGCACCACCCAGGGCGTGGCGCTCACCGAGGCCGGGCGCCGGCTGCTGCCCTACGCGCGCCGCGTCGGCCAGTTGCTGCGCTATGCGCAAGCGGCGGTAGCGGCCCAGGGCATGCCGGCCACGCTGCGCCTGGGCCTGACGAGCGCGG
>NZ_BAAJYS010000275.1:0-4500 GCF_057543315.1 Acidovorax sp. KPB24-07 | reverse complement strand
CGTGCGGAGGGTGCGGTGGCCGCAGGCGGCGCCACCTTGGCGGGGGCGGCGGGGGGAAGGGAGAGGCGGCGGCGGGGCGGCGAATCGGACATGGGCGCTATTTTCGCTCGGCCGCCGCGGCGTGCCAGGCGATAAAGTCGTCCGTGGGGAGCGGCCGGCTGATGTAGTAGCCCTGCGCATCGTCGCAATGCAGGGCCCGCAGGCGCTCCAGGATGGACACGGTCTCCACCCCTTCGGCCACCACGCTCAGGCCCAGGTTGTGCGCCAGGTCGATGGTGGAGCGCACGATCTGCTCGTCGCCGTCGTCGGAGGCCATGCCGATGACGAAGGACTTGTCGATCTTCAGCTCGTCCACCGGCAGCCGCTTGAGGTAGGCCAGCGACGAGTAGCCCGTGCCGAAGTCATCGATGGACAGCTTGAAGCCCTGCTCGGACAGGCGGTTGAGCATGGCCTCGGCCCGCAGGGGCTCGTCCATGATGGCGCTCTCGGTGATCTCCAGGCAGAACGACGCGGCGCTCACGCCGTGGCGCGCCAGCAGGGTGCCCAGGCGGTTGCTCAGCTCGGGGTCGAGCAGGTCGCGCGTGGACAGGTTGATCGAGATGCGCAGCGCCAGATCCTGCACGCGCGGCTGCGCCAGGAAGATCACCGCCTGCTCGAACATCCACAGCGTGAGCTGCCGAACGAAGCCGGTCTGCTCCGCAAAGGGGATGAACTGCATCGGCGGCACCATGCCGCGCTCAGGGTGCTGCCAGCGCACCAGGGCCTCGGCCGCGTGGCCCGGCTGGCCGGTCAGCGACACCTTGGGCTGCAGGAACAGGCGCAGCTCGTTGCGGTCCACCGCGCGGCGCAGCTCGGTCAGCAGCGAGAGCGAGACGGCGCTGGAGGAATCCATCGACGGCTCGTACACCAGCGCCCCGCTGAGCCGCAGCTTGGCCGCGTACATGGCGATTTCGGCGTGGCTCAGCAGGGTGTCGGCATCCTGCGCCGGACCAGGCCAGCAGGCGATGCCGATGCCCGCGCTCAGATCCACCGTGCGGTCGTCGAAAGCCATGGGCGTCTCGAAGGCCCGGAGGATGCGCTGGGCCATGTCGCGCGCGGCCGCCTCGTCGGCGCCGGGCAGCAGCATGGCGAACTCGTTGCCGCCCAGGCGGGCGATGACGTCCTGCGGCGACCGCGTCTGCCCGCTGATGCGTTCGGCCACGGCCTGCAGCAGCCGGTCGCCCAGCGCGTAGCCCAGCACGCCGTTCACGTGCTTGAATCGGTCCAGGTCCAGCGCGATCACGACCACGGGACGCCCTCCGCTGCCGGGGCCGATGGCCTCCATGATGGCGCGGCGAAAGCGCTCCCGGTTGGGCACGCCGGTCAGCCGGTCGGTATCGGCCAGCCGCAGGATCTCGCCCTGCTGCCCTGCGATGTCCACACGCATGCGGTCGAACGAGCGGGCGAGGTTGCCGATCTCGTCGAGGCGGCGCGTGTGCTCGATGGGGGCGTCGTAGTCGCCCTGGGACAGGCGGTGTGTGGCCGAGACCAGCGAGCGCAGCGGTGTCGTCACGCGGCGCGCCATGAAGGCGCTGCCCAGCGCGAAGAGCACCAGGCCAGCCACGGTGATCCCACCCAGCAGGGCCTGCAGCTGGCGGTAGGGCGCCACCACGTCGTTGAGCGAACGAAGCAGCAGCGCCCGGGCACTGGTGGCGCCGCTGTCCAGGCGCACGGGGCGCACCAGCAGCGTCTCGCCGCCGAGCACCTGCTCACCGCCCATGCGGAAGTCGCGCAGATCGGCCAGCGCGCGGTCCGGCAGGGTGCTCACCGGCACGGCCACGGCACCGGTGGCATCGCGCACCTGGATGGCCACGTCCACCGACAGCAGTTGCTGCATCTCGGACACCAGCGTCTCGTTGACCGGAAAACCCATCAGCACCCAGCCCACCAGCAAAGGCGCCCGCATGGGCACCATCACGAACTGGTACGGGATGCCGTGCACCACGGCGATCTGGCTGCCCTGTGGCTGCGCCACCAGCGCGGGCACGGCCTGGTCCACCGCGCTCTGGTAGTCGGCCGGAGTGCGCGAGGGGCTGGTGGCCTGCAGGTGCATGCGGGTGTCCAGCAGCGCCGTCATCGCGGCGCCGATGCGCGCGCCGTGGTTCTCCAGCACGGACTGGATCGTCTCCGAGTCGCCCGAATTCACGGCGGACCGAAAACCGTAGTCGGCCGCCAGCAGCACCGAGGCCTCCTGCAGCCGCACGGCGTTCTGCGTCAGCAGCCAGCGCCAGACGCGTTCGTCCACGTCCAGGCTGCGCTCGATCTGGGCGCGGGCATTGCGCACGATGAAGGCCTGCACCACGGCAAATCCCGCCGCCTGCACGATCAGCAGCAGCAGCAGGGAAATGCCGACCAGCCGAAGGATCAGGCTGCGGTGCAGCGCGCGCAGGTTCAAGGGGTCACCCCCGTCAGGCGGACGACCACCGGCGCCCCGCCTTCGGCCACCGCCAGGGGCTGCGCATAGGCCGCGGCGCCCACCGGCAGGCCCGAATGCCACACGCGCAGCGTGTAGTTGCCCGCGGGCACCTTCTCCAGGCGCGCGCTGCCGAACGGCGCGGCGCTCTGCGCGAAATACGGTGTCTCCAGCACGAGGATCCAGGCGACCATCTGGTCGTGGATGTTGCAGCCGAGCACCACGACGCCCGGCCGGTCGAAGAGCACGGGGTTGGCCGGCGTGCCGGAATACAGCTGCAGCTCGAACTTCTTGGCCGGCGAGAACGAATACACATGGTGGCGCACGTTGTCCCTGTTGGGAAACCGCACCTCGGTGCCCACCGTCACGGCCAGCACCTCCGGCACGAAGCGGCGCTTGAGCTGCCCCATGTCCTGCTGGGCCAGGGGACGCACCAGCTTGTGCGCCTCCGGGGAATCCAGGAACACGACCGCGCCCGGCAGCGGTTTGCCGGAGCCGTCCTGCACCGTCACCTGGACCTCCGCGGCCATCGCCGGCAACGCCAGTGCACAGAGCACGGCAACCATGCTCCGGAGCATGGTCGAGCGAAGTCGGGTCATGGGGCCGGTTCCTTCCAAAAATGTAACAAGACCACGACGGATCGAAGGGCGCCAAAGTGGAATGCGCAAAAATGGCACGGCGCTACGCTACCAAAAAAATAGCATCGGAACGATGCATTTAATAAGATATGAGCGATTAAATCAATTCATACAAGTGCGCCATCCACCCGGCACTTTAGAGGCAGATACTCCCTGTTGGGTCTTTCATATGTAACACCCATTGCGAATGCGGCCACTGCCCGGACGGCGCCGCACACCGATCACTGGCACTGCTTTTGCTGTGCATTTCGTTCAAAGGCCATCGGCCACGGAAAACACCATGCAGACCGCTTCGTTCTTCAAGACCCTCTCCATCTCCCGCCGTCTTTTCCTGGGGTTCGGCTGCATGCTGGCGCTGCTCATCGCGGTGGCCTTCGTGGCGCACGCCTCGCTGAACGAGGTCAACCAGCAGATGCAGCAGATGACCGGCGCCAGTGCCGCCAAGATGCGGCTGGTCAACAGCATGCTGGAGAACGTGAGCGCCATCGGCATCCAGGGGCGCTCGGCCGCGATGCTCGGCGAGGTCGATCCCAAGAGCGCGGACGAGCAGACCCGCCGCGTCGGCCAGGCACTGCAGCGCTACGCGGCGCAGGAGACCGAGCTGGCCACGCTGCTCGACTCCGGCGCCACGCCAGCCGAACGCCAGCTGCAGACCGACATCCAGGCCCTGGCCCGCAAGACCCGCCCCGAGCTGGACACGGCGCTCAAGGCCATCTCCGACGGTGACACCGTGAGCGCCACGCTCTCGCTCATGACGCGCGTGGCCCCTGCCGAAGCCGCCTGGCGCGACAAGCTGGCCGAACTGGTGCAGCTGCAGAACACCCTCAACACCGAGGCCGCGGCCGGCGCGTCGCGCATGGAAAACCGGGCCCGCGCCATCGGCGGCGGGCTGGTCGCGCTGGCCATCGTGCTGGGCGCGCTGATCGCCTGGCGCACCACGGCCAGCATCACCCAGCCCATCGGACGGGCGGTGGTGGTGGCCGAACGCATCGCGCGCGGCGACCTCACCTCGCGGGTGGAAGTGCGCATCCAGGACGAAACCGGCCGGCTGCTGGACGCCATCGCCGCCATGCAGGAGCAGCTGCGCTCGCTGGTGGGCGGCATCGGCACCACGGCGGATTCGATCCTGCTGGCCAGCTCCGAAGTGGCCTCGGGCAACCTCGACCTGAGCCAGCGCACCGAGCAGACCTCGGGCAACCTGCAGCAGGCCGCATCGGCGCTGGAGGACCTGACGCACACCGTGCAGCAAAGCGCCGACGCCGCGCGCCAGGCCAACCAGATGACCGCCGCCGCCTCGCAGGTGGCCGAGCGCGGCGGCGAGGTCGTCTCGCAGGTGGTGCGCACCATGGACGTGATCAGCGCCAGCTCGCGCAAGATCGCGGACATCATCAGCGTGATCGACGGCATCGC
>NZ_BAAJYS010000274.1:0-4553 GCF_057543315.1 Acidovorax sp. KPB24-07 | reverse complement strand
GATGCGCCTCGTCGCGCCCGATGGCACCGTGGTGGGCCTGGGCGTGCCCCACCGCTGGCGCAAGCTGAGCGCGCCGGGAGGACCCCATGCGCCCGCACGCTACCTGACCTTCACCGCCTACCTGCAGGCCGCGCCCGAGGCGCTGCCCACCGCCGTGACCCTGACCGCACCCGGCACCGACTGCTCGGTGGCCCTGCAAATACCGGCGCCGCAGTGAGCGCCCCGAACCCGCCGAGAAAAACCAACACCATGAAGAACGCCAAAATCATCCTGCCGGGAGGCGCCGGCCTCGTGGGCCAGAACCTCGTGGCCCACCTGAAGCTGCACGGCTACCACAACCTCGTCGTGCTGGACAAGCACGCGAGCAACCTCGCCATCCTGCGCCAGGTGCACCCCGACATCGTGGCCGAGGACGCCGACCTGGCCGAGCCCGGCGCGTGGGAGCGCCACTTCGAGGGCGCGGACGTGGTGGTCATGCTGCAGGCGCAGATCGGCGCGCCGCAGGCCGACCCGTTCGTGCGCAACAACCTCACCTCCACCGGCCGCATCCTCGATCTGATCCAGCGCCACCGCATCCCGCAGACCGTGCACATCAGCTCCTCGGTGGTCGAGTCGGTCGCCCAGGACCACTACACCGAGACCAAGCGCGCGCAGGAAAAGATGGTGCTGGACAGCGGCATTCCCTGCGTGGTGCTGCGGCCCACGCTGATGTTCGGCTGGTTCGACCGCAAGCACCTGGGCTGGCTGTCGCGCTTCATGCGCAAGGTGCCGGTGTTCCCCATTCCGGGCAGCGGCCGCTACATGCGCCAGCCGCTGTACGCGGCGGACTTCTGCCGCATCATCGTGCGCTGCATCGAGGAGCGCCGCGTGGGCGGCGTGTTCAACATCACGGGGCTGGAGAAGGTGGACTACATCGACATCATTCGCCAGATCAAGGCCGCCACGGGCGCGGGCGCCTGGATCGTGAAGATCCCCTACGGCCTTTTCTACCTGCTGCTCAAGGTGTGGGCGCTGTTCGACAAGGACCCGCCGTTCACCGCCGACCAGCTCAAGGCGCTGGTGGCCCACGACGAGTTCGAGGTGATCGACTGGCCCGGCATCTTCGGCGTGCGCGCCACGCCCTTCGCAGAGGCCATCCACGAAACCTTCAACCACCCGGAATACAGCCGCGTGGTGCTGGAGTTCTGATGAGCGCGCAGACCCCCTCTCCTTCCGCATCCACGGCCGCCGCGCCGGGCCAGCGCATCGCCGTGCTGGGCGCCGGCCCCATGGGCCTGGCCGTGGCCTACCAGCTCGCGCGCGACGGCCACCGGCCCGTGGTGTTTGAAGCCGACGACCGCGTGGGCGGCATGACCGCGATGTTCGACTTCGACGGCCTGCCCATCGAGCGCTACTACCACTTCCACTGCACCTCCGACCACGCCTTCCTGCAGATGCTCGACGAGCTGGGGCTTTCGGACCGGATGCGCTGGCGCGCCACGCGCATGGGCTACTGGTTCCAAAAGCGCCTGCAGCCCTGGGGCAACCCGGTGGCGCTGCTGCGCTTTCAGGGTCTGGGCCTGGTCGCCAAGTTCCGCTACGGCCTGCACGCGTTCCTGTCCACGAAGCGCACCGACTGGAAGCCGCTCGACGGCGAAGAGGCCACGGGCTGGATCCGCCGCTGGGTGGGCAAGGAGGCCTACGAGGTGCTGTGGCGGCGCCTGTTCGACTACAAGTTCTACGACCATGCCGGCAACCTGTCGGCCGCGTGGATCTGGAGCCGCATCCGCCGCATCGGCCGCTCGCGCTACAGCCTGATGCGCGAAAAGCTCGGCCACCTCGACGGCGGCTCGGCCACGCTGCTGGACGGCATGGTGGCCGACATCCAGCGCCACGGCGGCGAGATCCGCCTGTCCACGCCCGTCACCCGCGTGCGCATGGACGCCACGCGCTTGCAGGGCGTGGAGACCGCGCAGGGCTTCGAGGCCTTCGACAAGGTGGTGAGCACCATTCCCCTGCCCTACGTGCCGCGCACCATGCCCGACCTCCCGCCCGCGCTGCTGGCGCAGTACGGCGCGCTGCAGAACATCGCCGTGGTCTGCGTGATCGCCAAGCTGCGCCAGCCGCTGACCGAGAACTTCTGGCTCAACGTGAACGATCCGGACATGGACATTCCCGGCCTGGTCGAATACAGCAACCTGCGCCCGCTGGCGGAGTCGGTGGTGTATGTGCCGTTCTACATGCCCGGCGAGCACCCCAAGTTCGCCGAGCCCGACGCGGCCTTCCTCGACAAGGTGCGCCGCTACCTGAAGGCCATCAACCCGAAGCTGCAGGACAGCGACTTCCTGGCCCTGCGCGCCAGCCGCTACCGCTATGCCCAGCCCATCTGCCCGCCCAACTACCTGGACAGCCTGCCGCCCGTGCAGCTGCCCGTGCGCGGCCTGTGGGTGGCCGACACGTCCTACTACTACCCCGAGGACCGCGGCATCTCCGAGAGCATCGGCTTCGGGCGCCAGATGGCCGCGCAGGCGGCCGCGGCACCCGTCTAGGCCCCGCATGCTCGCGCAGTTCCGCTCCCGGCAGTTCGTGGCCTTCCTGGTGACCGGCGGCCTGGCCGCGCTCGCCAACTTCATCGCGCGCATCGTGCTCAACCAGTGGATGCCGTTTTCCTACGCCGTGGTGCTGGCCTACGGCGTGGGCATGGTCACGGCCTTCCTGCTGGCGCGCGCCTTCGTGTTCCAGGGCAGCCAGCAGTCGGTGCGCAAGTCCGCCGCGTTCTTCGTGCTGGTGAACCTGGTGGCGGTGGCGCAGACCTGGGCCGTGAGCCTGCTGCTGGCACGCCAGGTGCTGCCCGCCCTGGGCGTGACCACCTTCGTGCCCGAGATCGCCCATGCCGTGGGCGTGGCCGTGCCGGTGTTCACCAGCTACCTGGGCCACAAGCGCTGGTCCTTCGCCGACCGCGCATGAAGCCCGGCCACGCCGTCGCCGCGGCCGGGGCCTGCACGGCGGCCTACGTGGCCGCCCTGGTGTGGGCCGACGCGCGCAACCAGGTCTTCGCGCAACTGCCGCAGGTGCTCGCCTGGATGCCCTCGATGGCGGCGATCGCCTTCGCCTCCTACCTGCTGCGCTACCTGCGCTGGCGCTGGCTGCTGGCCCGCGCGGGGCACGCCGTGCCCTGGGGTGCGGGATTTCTGGCCTACCTTTCGGGCTTCGCCTTCACTGCGACCCCCGGCAAGGTGGGCGAGCTGGTGCGCGTGCGCTACTTCGCGCGCGCCGGCGTGCCGGCGGCGCGCACCGTCTCGGCTTTCGTGTACGAGCGTGCGTTCGACCTGCTGTGCGTGGTGCTGCTGGCGGCGCTGGCCATCCCCGCCCTGCCGCTGTTCGCGGTGCTGTGGTCCGCCACGGTGCTGGGCAACATCGGCAGCTTCATGCGCGACGTGGCCAGTTCGTGGATGGTGACCGAGCTGTCGTCCAGCCCCGCCGCCGTGGCGCTGGTGCAGACGGCGGCCACGCTGCCGATCTTCCTGCTGGCGATTCCGGCCGGCGTGCTGTCGGACATCCTGGACCGCCGGCGCTTTCTGATCGCCGTGCAGGTGCTGCTGGCCTGCGTGAGCGGCACGCTGCTGGTGATGGCGCGCACGAACACGCTCACCGTGGAATCGCTCATCGTGCTCACCTTCGTGGGCGGCATCGGCGCGGCGCTCATGGGGCCCACGTGGCAGTCCATCGTGCCCGAGCTGGTGCCCCGCAGCGAGCTGAAAAGCGCCGTGGCGCTCAATTCGCTGGGCATCAACATCGCCCGCGCCATCGGCCCCGCGGCCGGCGGCCTGCTGCTGGCCAGCTTCGGCGCGGCCGCGGCCTACGGCCTGGACGTGGCGAGCTACGGCTTCGTGATCGCCGCGCTGCTGTGGTGGAAGCGCCCCAAGGCCGAGCCCACCGGGCTGAACGAGCAGTTCTTCGGCGCCTTCCGCGCCGGCCTGCGCTACGCGCGCGCCAGCCGCGAACTGCACGTGGTGCTGCTGCGCGCGGCGGTGTTCTTTCTGTTCGCCAGCTCCGTCTGGGCGCTGCTGCCGCTGGTGGCGCGGCGCATGCTGGGCGGCACGGCGGGCTTCTACGGCGTGATGCTGGGCGCGGTCGGTGCCGGGGCCATCCTCGGCGCGGTGCTGCTGCCCCGCCTGCGCAAGCGCCTGGATGCCGACGGGCTGGTGCTGCTGGCCTCGCTGCTCACCGCGGGCGTGATGGCCGTGCTCACCCTGGCGCCGCCGCGCGAGGCCGCCGTGGCGCTCATGCTGGTGCTGGGCCTGGGCTGGATCATCGCGCTCACCACGCTCAACGGCGTGGCCCAGGCCGTGCTGCCCAACTGGGTGCGCGGCCGGGGCCTGGCGATCTATCTCATGGTGTTCAACGGCGCCATGGCCGCCGGCAGCCTGGGCTGGGGCCTGGTGGCGGGGCAGGCGGGCCTGCCGGCCACGCTGCTGGCCGGCGCGGGTGGCCTGGTGCTGGCGGCGTGGCTCTTTCACCGCGTGAAGCTGCCCACCGGCGAGGCCGACCTGCAGCCGTCCAACCACTGGCCC
>NZ_BAAJYS010000273.1:0-4572 GCF_057543315.1 Acidovorax sp. KPB24-07 | reverse complement strand
GTGAACACCGGCTGCTGCCAGAGCCACTGCACGCCGCGTCCGGCCAGCAGCCCGGTGCCCACCAACGCGGCGGCGGACAGCAGCAGGCGCCGCGGCATGCGCCGGGCATTGGGCGACGCAGTGCCCGCGGCCGGCTCGCTGAAATGCGCACGCAGTTCGGTCGAGGCGCTGCCGATCACCTCCCAGCGCCTGCGCGCCTCCTGGGCCGCGGCCTCGTGCTCGCCTGAGCGCTGGCGCCATTGGGCCAGCGTGGCGCGCGCGTCCTGCGCGGCCGGCTCGGGTGCGACATCGGCCTGCACGATGAGTGCGATGGCGTGCTCGATCAGGCGCTCTCGCGGCGCGGCGGTCAGGGACATGCGGGGCTCAGGAAAAATCTTCGGCCAGAGTGGCCTCGAAGCCCGCGCGGCCGGATGGGCTCTGGTGTTCGATCAGGCTCGCGCGCAGTTCGGCGAACACGCGCGAGCAATCGACCGTGGCGCGCACCATGTGCTTGGCCACCGCCATTTCGGTGATGCCCAGGCGCTCGGCGATTTCGGTGCGCGTGTGGCCATAGGCCCTGAAGAGCAGGAAGACCTCGCGGCGCCGGGGCGGCAGCCGCTCGATCGCTTCCACCAGCCGGCGCAGCACCTGGCGCTGCGCCGCGAAGTACTCGGACGATGGCACCGCCCCGTGGCGCTCGTCGCCCGCGTGCTGGCTGGCCCAGTCCTGGGCGACCTTGCGCTTGCGGTAGTCGTCGATGCACAGGTTGCGTGCCACCCTGAAGAGCAGGGCGCGGGGCGATTCGACGGTGGACAGCGAAGACGGCGCTGCCGATTCGCGCGCCGCTGATCCCTTGGCGGCCACGGCCTGGGCGTACACCCGCTCGAAGCTCGATTGCGCGATGTCGGCCGCATAGTGCGGGTCCCTGAGCTCGTACGTCAGGTGCCGGCGCAAGTCCCCGTAGTGGGTCACCAGTTCATGGATCAGATCGCGCATGAGGCCGTTTCCCGCAAATGCCAATGATCGGACCCCAGGCACCGCCACGCGGCGGGCTGCCGATCCGTTCGCGCCGCCGGTGCACGGAGGGCGCTGCAGAATGCGATGGCCTGGGTTCAATGCGAATAGTTCGCATTTGAATCATAGCATGGGGTCGACTGAGCCTTTGCCAGGCGATCTGAAGGCTGCAAAATGCGGAAGTCTGGAAGGTCGCAAAGCGAAGCGCAACGCCACTCGAAGGCACTACCCGTCCATCAACCAAGGAGTCATTGATGAAACGAATTCTGGCCCTCCTGATCGCAGGACTGCTTTTCCCCGTATGGGCCCTGGCGGGTGAGGATCCTGACTCTGAAGGGGTAGAAAAGACGGATCGGTGGAATTTCGCGTTGGAGTCTGAGCGATAACAGCGGAGCCGGCGCCGCGGCCTGGGGCATGAAGGGGTTGCATTGCTCCGCTTCATGGCCACTGGACGGCGTGGCTCGTGCAGGGCGCCGTGGCCCCTGAGCCCCGGATCGGGGTCGGGTCCCACAGCGGCCGATCTGGCGATGGTTGGGCTCCCCGCCTCATCCTTCCTGGGCCTTCGGCCTGCGCGCCGGTTCAGGCGGGGGCCGGCTCCATCGCCCCGCGGGAACGTGCCGTGGCGGCCGGTGTGGCGGCCAGCAGGGCGTTGCCGATCTCCCCGGTGCGCACCGACGTGACCGACAGCAGCGTGTCGCTCAAGCCGTGCGAGCTTTCGCAGGCCCCTTGCAGGTAGATGGCCGGCTGGAAGTCCGGCGGGGTCTGCACGCGGTAGTGCCGATCGACCTGCAGGTCGCCCAGGTAGGGCGCCAGGGGCTGGAGCAGTTCCTTGTGCTGCGCCCGCGCATAGCCCGTGGCCAGCACCACAGCGTCGTAGCGCACGGTGCTCTGCTGGCCGCTGTCCTGGTCCGCCAGCGCCAGGTGGATGCCGGCTGCATCGGCCCGTACCGCGCCGACCTCCTGGCGCCGCAGAAAGCGCAGCCGCTCGCCGCCTGCGACCTTCTGTTCGTAGAAGAGCTTGAAGATCTGCTGGATCAGTTCCATGTCGGCCACCGCATAGTTGGTGTGCCAGAACTCCTCCAGCAGCGCCGAGCGTTCCGACGGCGGCCGGCTGTACATGTAGTCGGTGAACTCCACGTTGAAGATCTCGTTCACGAACGGGCTGTCGTCCGAGGGCCGGATCGATCGGGCGCGCATGATCAGATCCACCTGCGGCGCGCCGGGCCGGCCCTGCAGGTCCATGAATATCTCGGCCGCGCTCTGCCCCGCGCCCACCACCGCGATCTTGCGCGCCGCGCCGTGGGCTGCCATGCCCTGCAGGTAGGTGCTGGAGTGGAAGACGCGCGGGTCGGCTCTGAAGGGCTGGAAGGCGGGGGGAATGTTGGCCGTGCCGCCCACGCCCACCACCAGGTTGCGCGCCAGCCGTTCGGTCACCGTGCCCGCCCGGTTGCGCGAGCGCACGCGCAGGTGGGAGACGGGCGCCGCCTGCGGCGCGTGCGGCGCGTGCGACGCGGCGCCACCGGTGTGCTGCCGCTCGGGCAGCACTTCGAAGACGTCCTCGCCATAGATGCAGTGGTCCTCGAATTGCTCCGCCGCCCAGCTCAGATAATCGTTGAATTCGCGGCGGCTCGGGTAGAAGCTCTTGAGGTTGATGAAGTCCGGCAGGCGGCCTTTCTCATGCAGGTAATTGATGAAAGTGAACCGGCTGGTGGGGTTGCGCAGCGTGGCCAGGTCCTTCAGGAACGAGATCTGCATGTGCGACTGGTCCAGCAGCATGTGCGGGTGCCAGGCGAAGGCCGGCTGCCGTTCGATGAACAGGGCGTCCAGGGGCCGGCTGGCATGGCGCTTTTCCTCCAGCGCGATGGCCAGGGCGACGTTGGACGGGCCGAAGCCGATCCCGATGAGGTCATGAATGGCAGGCATGGGATGTCAACTCCTGTGTGGTGAGGGAGGGTGTTTCGGCCAGCAGCGCCAGCCCCTGGTGCAGCGCGGGAAACAGGCTTTGCTGGAAGTTGTTCCAGCGCATTTCCAAGATGGTGTCGTCAGGGGCGATGGGCGTGGCGAGCACGTCGAAGATCACCTCGCCTGAGTCGATGCCCTGGTCCACGTAGTGGAAGGAGGCGCCCGTCATCGACACGGGCGGCACGGGCACGGTGGCGCGCGTGGTCCAGTCGATGACCTTCTCCCCCCGCGCGCCGTGCAGCGCATCGAGCGTGGCGTAGGCGCCGCGGCGCTGGTATGGGGAGCCAGGCCGCGTGATGCCCGGGTGGATATTGGCGATGCGGCGCCAGTACGGATTGCCCGGCCGCGCCAGGTCGTCCAGGATCACCAGCAGGCCGTCGAGCACCACGATGTCGGCCTGCAGCGCATCCAGCTGCTCGCGCAACTGGCGCTCGAACGCCTGCTTGCCCGGCACCCGCTGCGCCGAATCGCGCGGCAGCCGGCGGTAGGTGGAGGGCACCGAATGCATCAGGTCCTTGAGCGGCCGGCCCTGCGTGCGCAGGCCGTGGGGAAAGATCCAGGGCCGCGCGGGGTCGCAGGAGAAGCCGTAGTCCTGCAGTGCGGCCTGGTCCCGCGGGGATTGCGGATCGTCGTCGAACACGATGCCTTCCAGGGAATAGGCATCGCCCAGCGGCGTCTGGTCCAGTGCCTCGGCCAGGGATTCCAGCGGAGACTTCATGTAGCGCTGGCCCCCTTTGTAGGCCACGTGCCGGCCGGCCTGGTCGGCCGCCGCGTTGCGCAGGGAGAGGACATATGCGAGTTTTGCCTTGGGCATGAGCGAAGTGAGTCCAGTCAAGAGTGGATGAACCGATGGCGGCGATCGGGGTGTGCCGGCGCGCCGTTGCCCGGGCGCGGCGCATCCTTGGATGCAGCCGTTCCCGCGACCCCTGTCGGGAAGACGAACGGCGCTGCCATCTGTTCACTACGGCGCTGTCGCACCGGCGGCACGCCTTCGTCCATGCCCGGGCTCGGACGGTGGTGGTGGGCTGTGGCGCCGCGCATGGTCAGGCGCTCGGCGCCTCGGCCGCCCTGCGGTGCTGCGGCGCCAGCGGGCACGCGCCGCAATGGCTTTCACCGGGCAGCAGGTAGTACAGGCAGCATTGGCGGTGCAGCCGCAGCGGAGCGGTTCCCTCGCCGCGCGGCACCTCGCGCTGCGGACCGTGCATCGGATTGCTGCCCTCGGGCCATTGCGCGCAGCCCAGCAGGAAGTCGCGGTCGGCCGCCACGGGCGTGCCGGGGCCCACCCGTGCCACGGCCTGCGCCAGGATGAGGTCCAGGCGCCGCGCCGTGTTGCCCCAGAGGATCTTCGGGGCCACCCGCGTCAGTTCGGTCAGCCGGGCAAACAGCGGCGCCAGGTGTTGCCAGAGCAGGGCCGCATAGCGCTCGGCCGTGGCAGTGCCCCGCATGGGGGTGCCCGCGGCGACGATGTGAAAGCTCTGCACGGTGCCGTGCGCATCCAGCCGCAGCCAGATGTCCTGTGCGCCGGCCGGGAAGGCGTGCTGCAGCACGCTGGCCGCAGCCACCATCGGCGGCAGCAGCCGGTCCAGGTAATCCAGTGTCCACACGGAGGCCACGGCC
>NZ_BAAJYS010000272.1:0-4578 GCF_057543315.1 Acidovorax sp. KPB24-07 | reverse complement strand
CCCCTTGCGGCGCGGGCGCATAGGGCGACTGGAACGTGTTCATCGCCGAGTGCGACTGGTACGCCTGGGGCGGCAGAAAGCTCTGGCGCAGCGGCGACTGGTATTGCGGCGGCAGCTTCGAATGGCGCTGGTAGGTCTCGGGCGGCTCGGTGCCGGGCCGCTGGGGCGACTGGAACTGCGGCGGCAGCAGCGAATGCCGCACCACGTGCAGGGGCGCACGCGGCGGCATCGACGGTGCGGAGGACAGGCGCCGGGCCAGCTCGGGCAGCGTTGGTTCGGCGGAGGGCGGTTGGCGCCTGCGCCGCACGGGCGCGACGGGCGTCATCAGCCCCGGCGAGGGATCGACGACGATGCCCGGTGCGGGACGCAGCGGGGACGAAATGCCAGAAATGCGCGACATGGATGGATTCCTCGGGGAATCCGCCGCCAATGTGCCTCGCGCTGGGCGCCCGTTGGACCTTGCGGCGGATGACGGAGTCGATCATCCGCAGTCGCTGGGGGCTGCCCCGCCCCCGGCGCGAAGCCATGCCGCCGCGTGCGAAGAAGCGGCAGCCGGCCGGGTGCGCGCCGTCAGGCCGGCACGGCCTCGCGCTCGTCGGCCGCGAACTCGGGCTGGCCTTTGAGGCGCTCGTAGATCGGGGCGAAGTCGGCTGCGGTCATGTCGAACAGCTGCTGGAAGCTGTCGATGATGAAGTAGGTCTGCTGGTAGGTGTCGATCTTGTAGCGCGTGCGCATGGTGCGCTCCAGCTGCAGGGGAATGCGCTGCGGCTCGGGGCTGCGCACCGAATGGGCCAGCTCGCCCGAAGAACTCAGGATGCCCGCACCATAGGCCCGCAGGCCATCGTCCTGGCGGATCAGGCCGAACTCGATCGTGTACCAGTACAGGCGCGACAGCAGCTCGCAGGCGCCCAGGCCGTGGGCCTTGAGGCCGCCCTGGCCGTAGCGCTGCACGTAGTCGGCGAAGACCGGGTTGAACAGCAGCGGCACATGGCCGAACAGGTCATGGAAGATGTCGGGCTCGACGATGTAGTCGAACTCCTGCGGCGTGCGGATCCAGTCGGTCACCGGGAACTTGCGGTTGGCCAGCAGCGTGAAGAACGGCACCTCGGGGATCAGCCCCGGCACGCCCACCAGTTCCCAGCGCGTGGCCTGGTACAGGCGCTCGTTCACTTCCTCGAAGCGCGGAATGCGGTCGCGCGCGCCGAGCGAGGGCAGGGCCTCGATGAACGCATCGCTCGCCAGGCCCGGCAGCAGGGCCGACTGGCGTTCGTACAGGCGCCGGTAGGTGTCGTGGTCGGCCGCGGTGTAGGCCTCGTAGTCCTGCGCGCAGGTGTAGTCGGCGTTGGCGCGGGCGTAGTCGCCGCGGGGCGGGCGATCGGATTGTCCGTAGACGACGGGGGGCTGTCCCATGCTTGGCTCCTTGGGTTTTTGTATCCATGCCGCAGCCCCGGGCGTCCTGCCCCCGGCCGCGGCTAATCCATCTTGATCTTTGCGGCCTTGATCAGAAAACCGTACTTGCTGTGCTCCGAGCGCACGAACTGGCCGAAGCTCTCCAGCGTCAGGTCCTCGGGGTCGAGGCCCATCTTCTTGAAGCGCTCCGTGCTGGCCGGCGACTTCATGCCCGCGCTGAAGGCCATGGCGTAGCGGCGGGCGTCGGCATCGGGCAGCGCGACCGGGGCGAAGAGCCCGAACCACGTCACCACGTTGAAGCCCTGCACCTCGTCGTTGATGCTGCGCACGTCCGGCAGGTCGTCGTCCCGGCCCAGCGAGGTCACGCCCAGCGCCTTCAGCTTGCCCGCCTTGATGAGCGGCAGCGATGAAGCCAGGTTGTCGAACACCAGGCTCACTTCCTGGGCCTGCAGTGCCTTGAGCGCCGGGGACGAACCCTGGAACGGCACGTGCGCCATGCGCGTGTTGGTCAGCGACTTGAACATCTCGGCCGCGATGTGGCCGATGCTGCCGTTGCCGCCCGAGCCGTACTTGAGCTGGTCCGGGTGCTTCTTGAGGTACTGCACCAGGTCGGTCGTGCTGCCGATGTTCAGGCTCTTGGCCTGCTCGGCGCTCATCACCAGCACGTTGGGCGTGCGCGCGACGAGGGCGATCGGCTTGAAGTCCTTGATCGGGTCGTACGGAAAGTTCTTGTACAGCCAGGGGTTCACCGCATGCGTGGCCACCGCGCCCATCACCAGCAGGTTGCCGCCGGCCGGGGCTTTCGCCACCAGATCGGCGCCGACGTTGCCGCCCGCGCCGGGCTTGTTCTCCACCGCCACGTTGCCCAGCGCCGCCTTGGCGCCTTCGGCAACGATGTGGGCCGAGGCATCGACCGGCCCCCCCGCAGGGTAGGGCACGATGATCTTCAGCGGCGCGGAAGGGGTCTGCGCGTGCGCGGCAAGTCCTGCCATGCACAGCAATGCACCCCCCAGATAGGCACTGGCACTCAATAGCTTCACGGTATCTCCTCCGGTTCTAAGACGTGCCGCAGTATAGAGATGCGTCGCCGTGAAGCTGCATTCGGTTACAGGCGGTGCTATTCCGACTTCAGCACGCCGCGGCGCATCTGGTCGAGCTCGATGCTCTCGAACAGCGCCTTGAAGTTGCCGTTGCCGAAACCGTCGTCGCCCTTGCGCTGGATGAACTCGAAGAAGATGGGGCCGAGCTGGTTCTCGCTGAAGATCTGCAGCAGCAGCGCGTCCTTCTTTCCGTCCACGAGGATCTTGCGCTTGTGCAGTTCGGCCAGCGGCTCGCCGTGGCCGGGAATCCGCTTGTCCACCAGTTCGTAGTAGGTGTCGATGGTGTCCAGCAGGCGCACGCCGGCGCCGCGCAGTGCGTCCACCGTGGCGTACAGGTCGTCCGAGCCCATGGCGATGTGCTGGATGCCTTCGCCGTTGTACATGTCCAGGTATTCCTGGATCTGGCCGGCCTTTTCCTTGCCCTCTTCGTTGATCGGGATGCGGATCTTGCCGCAGGGGCTGGTCATGGCCTTGCTCTTGACGCCGGTGACCTGGCCTTCGATGTCGAAGTACTTGATCTCGCGGAAGCCGAACAGGCGCTCGTAGAACCCGGCCCATTCATTCATGCGGCCCCGGTGCACGTTGTGCGTCAGGTGGTCGATGTAGGTCAGGCCGTGGCCGTGGGGGTTGAGCGCCTCTTCGGCCGACACGCCGGGCAGCGGTTCGAAGTCCACGTCGAAGAAGCCGATGTTGCCGATGTCGCCGGGCTGCGCGCCGCCCTTGCCGCGCCAGCGGTCCACCAGATAGATCAGGCTGTCGCCGATGCCCTTGACGGCGGGAATGTTCAGCTCGCCCGGGCCGGCGGTGCCGGCATAGCCCCAGGCGCCCAGCCCCAGGGCGCGTTCGTAGGCGGCCTTGGCATCGTGCACGCGGAAGGCGATGGCGCAGACGCTGGGGCCGTGCATGCGCGCAAAGCGCTGCGCGAAGCTGTCGGGCTCGGCATTGATGATGAAGTTGATCTCGCCCTGGCGGTACAGGGTGACGTTCTTGTGGCGGTGCCGCGCCACGGGCTTGAAGCCCATGCCTTCGAACACCTTGCCCATGGCCTGCGGATCGGGTGCGGCGTATTCGATGAATTCGAAACCGTCGGTGCCCATGGGGTTCTCCCAGGCGGCGGTCTGTTGCGTGGCTTGCTCGGGCAAGGCTGCGTTCATTGGCGTCTCCGTTCGTGGATGAATGTCTGCCATCCACTTTAGGCCGTAGAGACTCAGCATTCGGGCGAAATCGTGCCCCCGGCGGGCCCGTTTTGCAGGAAACCTGCATGAATGGCCGCAATGCCGCAGCCGAAGGTTGTCCGGCGGTCAGCGGGCCTGTGCGGGCAGCGCCCGCAGCGCCAGAGCGCCCTCCAGGCGCAGTTGCTCCTGCGGCGTGAACAGCTCCGACCGCAGTTGCGCCAGCTGGGCCGAAGAAGACCCTGAGCCCATTGCCGCCTGGTACTGGTCGAGCCGGCCCTGCCATTGCCGGTCCTGCGTGTCCATCTGGGCCAGCCGCTGCGCGGCCTCGGTGCCGTATTGCGCGCTGCGCACATTGAAGCGGGCCGTGGCGTCCATGCCCTGGGCGTCGAAGTCCGCGGTCTGCCGGGCCAGGCCCACGTGCGCCACCGCTTCGCTGCGCTGCGCCTGCAACGCGGGGCCGAGGGCGCTTTCGGCTTGGTGCAGGGCGGCACTTTTCTGGTCGGCCGTGAGCGACGGGTCGCGCTTGATCTCCAAGCGGGAGAGCAGGTATTCGTCCATCTGTGCATCCGCGGCGAACAGGGCCTGGTACTCGTCCGGCTCGAAGGCGGCCATGCGCACCTTCTGGCGTGCGGCCAGGGCCTGGCGCAGGGCCTGGTGATCGCGCAGATCGGCGGGCGCCTGCAGCCGCCCCAGCGCCACGCGGTAGTCCACGTAGCGGTGGGCCAGCGCCAGGGCCCGGGTGGCGACCTGCGGCGGGAAGAACTGGCCGATCAGGCCCTCCAGCCGTGCCTTGAGAAGGCCAGGCTCCGGCGCTTCGCCCGCCGCGTGCAGCAGGGCTTCCAGCGTGTCGCGCAGGCCGGGCCCCAGCAGCGGGTCGTCGCTGGCGGCGGCCA
>NZ_BAAJYS010000271.1:0-4579 GCF_057543315.1 Acidovorax sp. KPB24-07 | reverse complement strand
CAGCGGCGCCCCACGCCCCGACCCGTCCACGATCGCGAACGCGCCCAAGCCATCGCCGACGCCTGCGCCGCCGCCCCCCCACGGAGGTGGGTTCGGGCGGCAAGGCACCGGCGACCGCGCCGTCGTCAGCCCCCACCGCAGCCCCATCCCCGTCAACGAATGCAGCCGTCACCAAGCCGCCGGCGAACATGAAGGTCGCCGAGCCCACGGGCGTGGAAGAGGTGAACAAGCCCATCATCGTGAAGGCGGGCACGACCTACGACGGGGAGGGCAAGCTGTTCAACGCCGGCGCCGGGCTGAACGGCGGCGGCACCGCGGAGACGCGACTGCCGATGTTCATCCTCGAGCCGGGCGCATCGATCAAGAACCTGCAGTTCAAGGGCGGGGACGGCATCCACCTGCTGGGCGATGCCAAGCTGGACAACGTGCACGGCCTGCAGACCGGGGACGATTTCGTCACCGTGGACGGCGCGGAGAACAAGGCGGTCGACGCCCAGCGCGCCGGCATCTCGGCGAAGGACCTTCCGAGCGGCCCGGCCCAGGTGGAGATCACGAACTCGTCGTTCCAGAACAGCCACGACAAGGCGATCCAGATCAATGGTGACGTGAATCTGAAGCTCCAGGGCATCTACGCCGACAACATCGGCCAGCTGGCGGTCACGCGCGGCGGCTACCCGATCACGGCGAACGTGGACATCTCCGATTCGACCTTGCAGAACCTCAAGGCCTTCACCTTCCGCTTCGACTCCAGGCATTCCACCGTCAACATCGCGAACACCGATGTGGATGGCGGCAAGACGCCGGTGAACGTGATGGCGGGTGACCCCAGCAAGGTGCAGGGCGCCGGCAGCGTGCGCCAGTCCGTGCAGACGGTCGGGTGACCTGACACGCCGCAACGGCGAAGGCCCTGCCAGCGCAGGAAGGCAGGGTCTGCCTTTCCCGCGCTGGCAGGGCCTTCGCGCTTGGGGAAGGTTCCTGCCGACCGGCTCAGTGGCGGAAGTGGCGCACGCCGCTGAACACCATGGCCACGCCGCGCTCGTCGGCGGCGTCGATCACTTCCTGGTCGCGCATGCTGCCGCCGGGCTGGATGACGCAGGTCGCGCCCGCGTCCACCACCACGTCCAGGCCGTCGCGGAAGGGGAAGAACGCGTCACTCGCCACCACCGTGCCTGCCAGCGAGAGGTTGGCGTGCTGCGCCTTGATGCTGGCGATGCGCGCCGAGTCCAGGCGGCTCATCTGGCCGGCGCCAACGCCCATCGTCATGCCGCCCTTGCAGAACACGATGGCGTTGCTCTTGACGTACTTGGCGACCTTCCAGGCGAACAGCAGGTCTTCCATCTCTTCCAGCGTGGGCTGCTTTTTCGTGACGACCTTGATGTCGATCATCGACAGCTCATGGTTGTCGGCCGACTGCAGCAGCATGCCCGAGCCGATGCGCTTGGCGTCCACCGCATTGCGGCCGCGGTGCCAGGGCGTGTTGCTGCCCAGCGCGTATTCCGCCGCGTCCAGCGCCGGGGGCAGCGCGATCTTGAGCAGGCGCACGTTGGCCTTGGCCTTGAAGACCTCCAGCGCCTCGGCGGTGAAGTCGGGGGCCATCAGCACCTCCACGAACTGCTTGGCGATCTGCTGCGCCGCCGCGCCGTCCACCGGGCGATTGAAGGCGATGATGCCGCCGAACGCGCTGGTGGGATCGGTCTGGAACGCCTTGCCGTAGGCGCCCAGGGCATCGAGCCCCACGGCCACGCCGCACGGGTTGGCGTGCTTGACGATCACGCAGGCCGGGACGTCGAAGCTCTTGACGCATTCCCAGGCGGCGTCGGCGTCGGCGATGTTGTTGTACGAGAGTTCCTTGCCCTGCAGCTGCACGCCGGTGACGATGGAGCCGGGCGCGGGGTACAGGTCGCGGTACAGCGCGGCCTGCTGGTGGCCGTTCTCGCCGTAGCGCAGGTCCTGCACCTTGGTGAAGATGCCGTTGCTCTGGCCGGGGAAGGCCGTGCGGGCGGGCACGTAGTCCTCGGCCAGCTTCTCGGCCTCGAACGTGACGGACGAGAGGTAGTCGCTGATGGCCGCGTCGTACTGCGCGATGCGGTTGAACGCGGCGACCGACAGGCCGAAGCGCAATGCGTCCGACAGCTTGCCCGACGCCTTCAGCTCGCCCAGCACGCTCTCGTACTGCGCGGCGTCGGTCACCACGCCCACGTCCTTCCAGTTCTTGGCGGCGCTGCGCACCATGGCGGGTCCGCCGATGTCGATGTTCTCGATCGCGTCGGCCAGCGTGCAGCCGGCCTTGGCCACCGTGGCCTCGAAGGGGTAGAGGTTGACCACCAGCAGGTCGATGGTGTCGATGCCGTGCGCGGCCAGCGCGGCCATGTGCTCGGGCAGCTCGCGGCGCGCCAGCAGGCCGCCGTGCACCTTGGGGTGCAGCGTCTTCACGCGGCCGTCCAGCATCTCGGGGAACTGCGTGACCTCGGCCACTTCGGTCACGGGCAGGCCGGCCTTGGCCAGCAGCTGGGCGGTGCCGCCGGTGGACAGCAGCCGGATGCCCAGCGCGTGCAGGGCCTGGGCGAATTCAACGATGCCGGTCTTGTCGGAGACGGAGAGAAGTGCGTTCATGGCAGGGGGTGGGGTTTGATTGAAATCGGGCTTCAGCGCAATATCCACTAGGGCATATTGCTATTAAATATGTAGCAACCGCCGTTACAGCAGCTTGTGCTCCACCAGCTTCTTGCGCAAGGTGTTGCGGTTCAGTCCCAGCCATTCGGCGGCGCGGGACTGGTTGTTGTCGGCGTGGCTCATGACCACTTCCAGCAGGGGCTTTTCGACCACGCGCACCAGCATGTCGTACATGCCGTCCGGCGTCTCGCCCCCTAGGTCGCGAAAGTAGCCCTGCAGGCTCTCCCGCACGCACTCTTCGATGTGTTTCTTGCTCATGCCGCCAGGTCTTCCTGTTTTTCGCTGGGGTCTGCGTCCTCGGTGTGCGCGGGGGGCAGCCGGTCCATCCGTTGCCCGATCGCATCCAGATAGTGGGCCACCGCGTGCCACTGTTCGGAGCAGTCCTCGATGGTGTTGATGTGTTGCCTGAACGCCTCGCCGCCGGGCAGGGCCCGCACGTACCAGGCGATGTGCTTGCGCGCGCTGCGCATGCCGGTGAACTCGCCGTAGAGGCGATAGTGGTCCTGCAGGTGGTCCAGCAGCAGGCGCCGCACCTCGGCCACCAGCGGCGGCGCCAGGTGCTCGCCCGTCGCGAGGTAGTGGCCGATCTCGCGGAAGATCCACGGCCGGCCCTGCGCCGCGCGCCCGATCATGATCGCGTCGGCGCCCGTGGCGGCCAGCACCTCGCGCGCCTTCTCGGGCGAGGTGATGTCGCCGTTGGCCACCACCGGCACGCGCACCGCGGCCTTCACGGCGGCGATGGTGTCGTACTCGGCCTGGCCACGATAGCCCTGCTCTCGCGTGCGGCCGTGCACCGTCAGCATCTGGATGCCCACGCCCTCGAACGCCCGGGCCAGGGCCACGGCGTTCTTGTGCTCCTGGCTCCAGCCGGTGCGCATCTTGAGCGTGACGGGCACGTTGCGCGGGGCGCAGGCCCCGACGACGGCCTCGGCGATCTCCAGGGCCAGGGCCTCGTTCTGCATCAGGGCGGAGCCCGCCCATTTGTTGCAGACCTTCTTGGCCGGGCAGCCCATGTTGATGTCGATGATCTCGGCGCCCCGGTCCACGTTGTAGAGCGCGGCCTCGGCCATCATCTGCGCGTCGGTGCCGGCGATCTGCACGGCGATGGGGCCGGGCTCGCCCTCGTGGTTGGCCCGGCGCGAGGTCTTGAGGCTGTCCCACAGGTCCTTGCGCGACGTGACCATCTCGCTCACCGCGTAGCCCGCCCCCAGCGCCTTGCACAGCTGGCGGAACGGCCGGTCCGTGACGCCCGCCATCGGGGCGACGAACAGGCGGTTCGCCAAAGGAATGTGGCCGATGTGCATGGGAGGGGGGAGGCAGCGCGTGCTGAAAAAGGAGGCAGGATTGTAGCTGCTCAAAATTTCAGCAAATGAAAAGTGCTTCCGGCGCCGCCACGGCCCCCCATCGGCGGCCCGCCGCGCCGTTCTCAGCGCGCCCCGCGGCGCTCGCGGGCCATGTGCTGCAGGTAGCTCACCAGATCGTCCAGATCGCTGTCGCTGAGCCGGTCCGGCGCGAAGCCGGGCATCGACTGCCCGGGCCACTGGCGCACGCTGGCCGGGTTGCGCACCAGCTGGCGCAGCGCCTGCGGCTGGAAGTACTCCACGGGGCTCATCGGCAGGTTCAGGTCGGGCCCCAGGCGCGCTTCGCCGCCGCCGTTCATGGTGTGGCAGACGAAGCACTGCGCCACGAAGATCGCCTGGCCGCGCCGGCGCGCATCGCCCGCGGGCACCTCGGGCGCGACGCCGATCCGGGGCCAGCGCTTTTCCGGCGACTCGCGCACGTGCAGCCGGGCCACGGCATAGGGCCACTGCTCGCTGAGCACGCCGTCGGCCACCGGCCAAACGATGTAGAACGGCCCCGGGGCCCGACGCCTTGCCCGGCAGCGCGGGCCAGGGCGCACCGGCCG
>NZ_BAAJYS010000270.1:0-4604 GCF_057543315.1 Acidovorax sp. KPB24-07 | reverse complement strand
GCCTGCCGCGCTGGCCGCGCGGCGTGCAGGCCGTGCTGGTCGACGAGATGCACGACATGAACGAGGCCGCGTTCCGCGTGCTTCGCGAGCTGCTGGACACCACGCAGTGCACCTTCTGCGGCGTGGGCGACCGCGACCAGGTCATCTACGGCGCCCACGGGGCCGATGCCGCCTTCATGGGCGATGCCATCACCGCGCACACCGGCCGCCCCGTGGCGCGCCTGCGGCTCACGCCCAGCCACCGCTTCGGCAAGAAGCTCGCGGCCAAGGCCGGGCGGCTGGCGGCCAAGCCCTACGACTCGCTTGCCGGCCACGACACCGCGGTGGAACTGCGGCCCTACGACGATGCCGCGCACTGCGTGGACCTCGTCGCGCAGGCGGCCCAGCAGTGGCGCGCCCGGCCCCGCGCCCGCATGGCGGGCTTTGCCGTGCTGCTGCGCCACTCCAACCAGTCGGTGGGCATCGAGAACCGGCTGCTGGCCGACAACGTGCCCTACACCGTGAGCGGCTTCGACAGCTACCTGCTGCGGCCCGAGGTGCTGCTGGTGCGCGGCCTGCTGGCCGTGGCCACCGACAACTTCGACAGCGTCTCCGAGCCGCGCACGCGCGACAAGCTCATGCGGGCGCTGGTGTTCTTCTGCGGCGCGCGCATCGTCGTGGCCGGGCGCGAGCACGAATCGCAGCAGGCCCTGCTGGAGGACGCCATCCGCAGCGTGACCGACAACCCGCTGTTCCTGCAGAACTTCTTCACCCACCAGATCGTGGCCAACGTCGAGCCCGCCATGCAGCGGGCGCCTGCGCAAGGCCCTGGAGGTGGCGCGCGAGGCGGGCGGCCAGGACACCCTGCCGCGCCTGCTGCAGGCCCTGCAGATCGACGCCGTGATCCGCGAGGTGTTCGTCTCGCGCCAGCGGCGCGAGGACGCCCTCGCCAACCTGGCCGGCCTGTGCGAGGCGGCGAAGGGCTTTGCCAGCGCGCGCGATTATTTCCTGCACCTGAACCGCGCCGAGCAGCGCCAGCGCGAGCTGCGCGGCACCGCCAGCCTGGTCCTGGCCAACATCGAGGACGTGAAGGGCCTGGAGTTCGACCACGTGGTGATCCCGTTCCTGGAGCAGGGCGTGTTCCCCGTGCCGCAGGCGCCCTACGCGCAGGAAAAGAACACCCTCTACGTCGGCATGACCCGGGCGCGCCAGCAGCTCACGCTGCTGTGCCACCGCGCGCAGCCCGGCGCCTTTCTGCAACCGCTGGGGTATGCCGCGTCGGCCTGACCACGCCCGGCCCCGGTCCTTTTTTCACACCACGCGAGCGACACCACCATGCAACTGTCCGAACAATGGGTCCTGGTCACCGGCGGTGCCCGGGGCCTGGGCGAATCGATCACCCGGGCGCTGGCGCGCGAAGGCGCCGGCGTGGTCATCAACTACCTGACCAGCGACACGGCCGCCCGCGCCCTGGCCGAAGAACTGGGCCCGCGCGCCATCGCCCTGCAGGCCGACGTGACCGATGCCGCCGCCGTGCAGCGCCTGTTCGCCCAGGCGCACGAGCGCACCGGCCAGCCCGTCAGTGCGGTGGTCAACAACGCGCTCGCGCAGTTCCGCTTCGATGGCGACGCGCGCCCGCAGATCGGCGACATCGCCTGGGAGCGCTTTCAGCAGCAGATCGACGGCGCCGTGAAGGGCGCGCTGAACACCCTGCAGGCCGCGCTGCCCGCCATGCGCGCGCAGGGTTTCGGGCGCATCGTGAACGTGGGCACCAACCTGTTCCAGAACCCCGTGGTGCCCTACCACGACTACACCGCCGCCAAGGCCGCGCTGCTGTCGCTCACCCGCACGGCGGCCAACGACCTGGGGCCGCACGGCATCACCGTGAACATGGTGTCGGGCGGCCTGCTGCGCACCACCGACGCCAGCCGCGCCACGCCCGAGGCGGTGTTCGACCTCATCGCCGGCATGACCCCGCTGCGCCGCGTGACCACGCCGGCCGAGTTCGCCGACGCGGTGCTGTTCTTCCTCTCGCCCTGGTCGCGCGCCGTGACCGGGCAGAACCTCATCGTGGACAGCGGGCTGGTGAAGGGCTGAGCGGCCTTGGGGTTACTGCGCGCGGCGCCTGCGCCGCCACGGGCCCCGGGGGTGTAATGAACGCCCCGGTTCGACGCCTGTTCGATCCCCTTCCGGCCACCCCGGCCGCTCACCCGAGGCCCGCAAAAAACCATGACGACGACGCCCTCCACATCCGCCCCCGCCACCGCCCGCCCCCTCACCCACCCCATCGCCGCCAAGTGGCCGGCGCGCCACCCCGAGCGGCTGCAGCTGTATTCGCTGCCCACGCCCAACGGCGTGAAGGTCTCCATCCTGCTGGAGGAGCTGGGCCTGCCGTACGAGCCGCACCTGGTGCGCTTCGACACCAACGACCAGTTCTCGCCCGAGTTCCTCTCGCTCAACCCCAACAACAAGATCCCCGCCATCCTCGACCCCGATGGCCCGGGCGGGCGGCCGCTGGCGCTGTTCGAATCGGGCGCCATCCTGGTCTACCTGGCCGAGAAGACCGGCCGCTTCCTGCCGCAGGACCCGGCCGCGCGCTACGAGGCCCTGCAGTGGGTCATGTGGCAGATGGGCGGCGTCGGCCCCATGTTCGGCCAGCTCGGGTTCTTCCATAAATTCGCCGGGAAGGACTACGAGGACAAGCGCCCGCGCGACCGCTACGTGGCCGAATCCAGGCGCCTGCTGGGCGTGCTGGAGCAGCGCCTGGCCGGGCGCGACTGGATCCTGGGCGACGACTACACCATCGCCGACATCGCCGTCTTTCCGTGGGTGCGCAACCTGGTGGGCTTCTACGAGGCGCGCGAGCTGGTGGACTTCGATGCCTTCCCCCAGGTGCAGCGCGCGCTGGCCGCCTTCCTGGCGCGGCCGGCCGTGGTGCGCGGGTTGGAGATCCCGCAGCGCGGGTGAGGTGCAGGCAGTTTTCTGATGCTATAAAAAGAATAGCTGTATGCCCTAGTCGAATATGCGCTGAAGGCCGATTTTTATCAATATCCCACCCTCGGGCCAGCGCGGCATGCGCTGGCCCTTTTTGCTTGGGGGCGGCCCGCCGGGCATGGCAGGCCTGGGGCTTTGGACACCGGCCGGCCCATAGGTATTTTTTGCAAACAAACGTAACTTTTCGATGAAATAATGACTTTTCGTTTGCTGTGCCATTGGTGGTAACCCGGGAATCCCGGGGGCCTTCGCCGATGCGCCGTCCCTCCCATTCCCACCCCTTGCCCGTCCTCACCGGACCGCTGGCCCCACCGTGACCTCCATGCGACTTAAAACCAAATTGACCCTGGCCCTGATCCTGATGTGGCTGGGCCTGTTCCTGCTGGGTGCGTGGGCCGCGTTCCATGCGCGCACCGTGGTGACCGAAGAGCGCCAGGCGGCCGTGCACAACGTGGTGGACCTGGGCTACAGCCTGATCGAGAACTACGCCGCCGAAGTGGCCGCGGGCCGCATGGACGTGGCCACCGCCAAGGAGCAGGCGCTGGCGCGCCTGGCCACGCTGCGATTCGACAACGGCAAGAACTTCCTGTTCGTGATCGATTCGGCGCCGCTGATGCTCATGCACCCCACGGGCAAGGGCCTGATCGGCACCAATGTGGGCGACCGCAAGGACCCGGAGGGCAAGGCCTACTACCGCGAGCTGGCCGACATGGGCAAGAAGAACGGCCAGGGCTTCGTCTCGTACCAGGCGGGGGTGACGCTGCCCGACGGCACCGTGGAGCGGCTGGAGAAGGTCACCTTCGTGCGCTACTACGCGCCGTGGGACTGGCATGTGATGGCCGGCGTGATGGTGGGCGACATCCAGACCGCCTTCTACAAGACCATCGGCCAGCTGCTCGTCATCGTGCTGCTGGTGGGCGGCGCCATACACGGCACCATGCTGCTGATCATCCGCAGCGTGACCGGCAGCCTGGGCGGCGAGCCCACGCAGGCCGCCGAGGTGGCCGCGCGCATCGCGGACGGCGACCTCACTGTGGCCGTGGCCGCCTCGGGCAAGAACCCGCACAGCCTGATGCAGGCCATGCACACCATGCAGGCCCGCCTGGCGCAACTGATCGGCAACATCCGCAGCGGGACCGAGGAAATCCGCCACGCCGCGAGCGAGATCGCCTCGGGCAACATGAACCTGTCGTCGCGCACCGAGTCGCAGGCCTCGTCGTTGCAGGAAACCGCGGCCAGCATGGAGCAGCTCACGGGCACCGTGACGCAGAACGCCGAGAACGCCCTGCGCGCAGGCGAACTGGCGAACAACGCATCGAGCATCGCCGAGCGCGGCGGCGCCGTCATGGGCGACGTGGTGGACACCATGCGCGGCATCTCGGAAAGCTCCAGCCGCATCTCCGAGATCATCGCCGTGATCGACTCGATCGCGTTCCAGACCAACATCCTCGCGCTCAACGCGGCCGTCGAGGCGGCCCGCGCGGGCGACCAGGGCCGGGGCTTCGCCGTGGTGGCCAGCGGGGTGCGCAGCCTGGCCGGACGCTCGGCCGATGCCGCCCAAGGAAATCAAGAACCTCATCAGCGCCAGCGTGGAGCGCGTGGAACAGGGCACGGCCCTGGTCGACCAGGCC
>NZ_BAAJYS010000269.1:0-4636 GCF_057543315.1 Acidovorax sp. KPB24-07 | reverse complement strand
CGCTCCGGCCTCTCCCGCTGCTGCCGCCGCTGCCCGCTGACCGGCCGGGCCCTGCACCAGCCGGGACCGCGCACCGTGTAACGCCTCGCGCCGCCCGCGGCCGGCATCGCGCCTAAAATCCCCGGCTGACACCCCGCTCACTTTCTTTCCTGGCCGCACCGCCGCGGCCCCGCCAACCCATGCAAGACAAATACAACCACACCGAGGTCGAGCGCGCCGCGCAGGGCCACTGGACGGCCACCGATGCCTACCGCGTGACCGAGGATGCGGACCGGAAGAAGTTCTACGCCTGCTCCATGCTGCCCTACCCCAGCGGCAAGCTGCACATGGGCCACGTGCGCAACTACACCATCAACGACATGCTCGCGCGCCAGCTGCGCATGAAGGGCATGAACGTGCTGATGCCGATGGGCTGGGACGCCTTCGGCCTGCCGGCCGAGAACGCGGCGCTCAAGAACGGCGTGCCGCCCGCGCAGTGGACGTACGACAACATCGCGTACATGAAAAAGCAGATGCAGGCGATGGGCCTGGCCATCGACTGGTCGCGCGAGGTCGCCACCTGCGACCCGAGCTACTACCGCTGGAACCAGTGGCTGTTCCTCAAGATGCTGGAAAAGGGCATCGCCTACCGCAAGACCCAGGTCGTCAACTGGGACCCGGTGGACCAGACCGTGCTGGCCAACGAGCAGGTGATCGACGGCAAGGGCTGGCGCACCGGTGCCACGGTGGAAAAGCGCGAGATCCCGGGCTACTACCTCAAGATCACCGACTACGCCGAAGAGCTGCTGGGCTTCGTCACCGGCGACCAGCTGCCCGGCTGGCCCGAGCGCGTGAAGCTCATGCAGGAGAACTGGATCGGCAAGAGCGAGGGCGTGCGCTTCGCCTTCCCGCACGACATCCGCGCGGCCGACGGCACGCTGATCGGCGACGGGCGCATGTACGTCTTCACCACGCGCGCCGACACCATCATGGGCGTGACCTTCTGCGCCGTGGCGCCCGAGCACCCGCTGGCCGTGCGCGCGGCGCAGGGCAATCCGGCCATCGCCGCCTTCATCGAGGAGTGCAAGAGCGGCGGCACCACCGAGGCCGAACTGGCCACGCAGGAAAAGAAGGGCGTGCCCACCGGGCTGGTGGTCACGCACCCGATCACCGGCGAGGAAGTGCCCGTGTGGATCGGCAACTACGTGCTCATGGGCTATGGCGACGGCGCGGTGATGGGCGTGCCCGCGCACGACGAGCGCGACTTCGCGTTCGCGCTCAAGTACGGCATCGACATCAAGCAGGTGGTGCTGGTCGATGGCGAGACCTTCGACTACCACCACTGGCAGGACTGGTACGGCGACAAGCAGCGCGGCGTCACCGTCAACTCCGACAGCTTCAGCGGCCTGTCCTACGCCGAGGCCGTGCAGGCCGTGGCGCATGCGCTCGCGCAAAAGGGCCTGGGCGAGACCAAAACGACCTGGCGCCTGCGCGACTGGGGCGTCTCGCGCCAGCGCTACTGGGGCACGCCGATCCCCATCATCCACTGCGACGAGCATGGCGCCGTGCCCGTGCCCGAGAAGGACCTGCCGGTGGTGCTGCCCACCGATTGCGTGCCGGACGGCTCGGGTAATCCGCTGCACCACCACGAAGGCTTCCACGCCGGCGTGACCTGCCCGGTCTGCGGCAAGGCCGCGCGCCGCGAGACCGACACCATGGACACGTTCGTGGACAGCTCGTGGTACTTCATGCGGTATTGCGACCCGAAGAACAGCGAGGCCATGGTGGCCGAGGGCGCCGACTACTGGATGCCGATGGACCAGTACATCGGCGGCATCGAACACGCCATCCTGCACCTGCTGTATGCGCGTTTCTGGACCAAGGTGATGCGCGACCTGGGCCTGGTGAAGATCGACGAGCCCTTCACCAAGCTGCTCACGCAGGGCATGGTGCTCAACCACATCTACTCGCGCCGCACCGAGCAGGGCGGCAAGGAGTATTTCTGGCCGCACGACGTCGAGCACGTGGTGGACGAGGGCGGCAAGATCGTGGGCGCGAAGCTCAAGAACGCCGTCGGCGGCCTGCCTGCGGGCACCGCCATCGACTACGAGGGCGTGGGCACCATGTCCAAGTCCAAGAACAACGGCGTCGATCCGCAGGACCTCATCGAGCGCTACGGCGCCGACACCGCACGCCTGTACACCATGTTCACCGCGCCGCCCGAGGCCACGCTGGAGTGGAACGACGCGGCCGTGGAGGGCAGCTACCGCTTCCTGCGCCGGGTGTGGAACTTCGGCCTCAAGCTCGCGGCCCTCGACAAGGACGCGGCGCTGGCCAGCGTGGCCGGCGCCACCACCCTCAAGGACGTGCCCTTCGGCAAGGAGGCCAAGGCCCTGCGGCTGGAGATCCACACCGTGCTCAAGCAGGTGGACTACGACTACCAGCGCATGCAGTACAACACCGTGGTCTCGGGCGCGATGAAGATGATCAACGCGCTGGAGGACTTCAAGGCCCTGGACAGCGCTGGCGCCCCCGTGGCGCTGATCGAGGGCTTCGGCATCCTGCTGCGCGTGCTGTACCCGGCCACGCCGCACATCGCGCACAGCCTGTGGAGCGGCCTGGGCTACGCCGGCGCGCTGGGCGACCTGCTCGATGCGCCGTGGCCCCAGGCCGATGCCGATGCGCTGGTGCAGGACGAGCTGGAGCTGATGCTGCAGGTCAACGGCAAGCTGCGCGGCTCCATCCGCGTGCCCGCCTCGGCCGACAAGGCCGAGATCGAGCGCGCCGCCCTCGCGAGCGAGGCTTTCGTCAAGCAGGCGGACGGCGCCACGCCCAAGAAGATCGTGGTCGTGCCGGGCCGCCTGGTCAACGTGGTCATCTGACAATGCAAAAACGCACCCTCCTGTCGCTGCTGGCCGTGGCGCCCCTGGCCGCCTGCGGCTTTCACCTGCGCCGCGCGCCCGAGTTCCAGTTCCGCTCGCTCTACGTGGAGGCGGGCGGCGGCTCGCCCCTGGCGCGCGAGCTGCAGCGCACGCTGCAGGGCGCGGGCGGCAACCTCACGGTGCTGCGCGATCCCACGCAAAAGACCACGGCCGACGCCATTTTCGAGCTGCTGTCCGAGCAGCGCGAGCGCGTGGTGGTGGGCTACAACGCCTCGGGCCAGGTGCGCGAGTTGCAGTTGCGCCTGCGCATCCACTTTCGCCTGCGCAACCAGCAGGGCGCGGAGCTGATCCCCGACACCGAGCTGCTGCAGCAGCGCGACGTGAGCTACAACGAAAGCATCGCGCTCGCCAAGGAGGCCGAAGAGGCGCTGCTGTACCGCAACATGCAGACCGACCTCGTGCAGCAGCTGCTGCGCCGGCTCGCCGCGGCGCGCCCGGTTTGATGGTTGGCACCCTGATTGCTATTGATTTGATAGCTACGGCCGCATGTTTTTCTAGGGCGTGCGGCCTGTTTCATTCAAAGATCCTGCCCAGGCCGCTCCCATGCAAGTCGCTCTGAACCAGCTCGCCGCGCACCTGCAAAAGGGCGTGCGGTCGCTCTACACCCTGCATGGCGACGAGCCGCTCCTGCAGCAGGAGGCGGCCGACGCCATCCGCGCGGCGGCGCGGGCCCAGGGCTACACCGAGCGCAGCAGCCACACCGTGGCCGGCGCGCACTTCGACTGGAGCGCCGTGCTGGCGGCCGGCGGCTCGCTCTCCCTCTTTGCCGACAAGCAGATCGTGGAGATCCGCATTCCCTCGGGCAAGCCCGGCAAGGACGGCGGCGCCGCGCTGCAGCAGATCGCCGAGGCCGCGCAGGGCAACGACAGCACGCTGACCCTGGTGCTGCTGCCGCGCCTGGACAAGGCCACCCGCACCGGGGGCTGGTTCAGCGCGCTGGACGGCAGAGGCATCTCGGTGCAGATCGACCCGGTGGAGCGCGCCGCGCTGCCGCAGTGGATCGCCCAGCGCCTGTCGCTGCAGGGCCAGCGCGTGGCCGGCGGCGACGAGGGCCAGCGCACGCTGCAGTTCTTCGCCGACCGCGTGGAAGGCAACCTGCTTGCCGCGCACCAGGAGATCGCCAAGCTCGCGCTGCTGCACCCGCCCGGCGAGCTGTCGTGGGCGCAGGTCGAGGCGGCGGTGCTCAACGTGGCGCGCTACGACGTGTTCAAGCTCTCCGAGGCGGTGCTCTCGGGCCAGGTGGCCCGGGTGCAGCGCATGCTCGATGGCCTGCAGGCCGAGGGCGAGGCCGAAGTGCTGGTGCATTGGGCGCTGGCCGAGGACATCCGCGCCTTGAAGCGCGTGAAGGACGCGCTCAACGCCGGCAAGCCCCTGCCCATTGCCCTGCGCGAAAACCGCATCTGGGGCCCCAAGGAGCGCCTGTTCGAGCGCATCGCGCCGCGCTTTTCCGACGCCGCTGCAGCCCGGCTGCTGCAGTCCGCGCACACGGTGGACGGCATCGTCAAGGGCCTCAAGGCGCCCGACTGGCCCGCCGATGGCTGGCAGGCGCTGCAGCGGCTGGCGCTGCAGCTGTGCAAGGCCTGCGGGGCGCGCTGAGCGCCCGCAGCGCCTTTCGATCGCCTTGCCGACACCGCGTCCCACTCCCTTGCGCCTGCCGGCCGACGATGCCACCAACGGCTGGTCGGCCATCCTGCCGGCGCGCGCGCCGCGCCCGG
>NZ_BAAJYS010000268.1:0-4687 GCF_057543315.1 Acidovorax sp. KPB24-07 | reverse complement strand
AAGCTGCTGCGCGTGCTGCAGCAGCGCGAGGTGGTGCGCGTGGGCGGGCGCCAGCCGATTCCCATCGACGTGCGCATCGTGGCCGCCGCGTCGGTGGACCTGCAGGCGCTGGTGCTGCAGCAGCGCTTTCGCAAGGACCTGTACTACCGCCTGAACGTGGTGAGCCTGGAGGTGCACACGCTGCGCGAGCGCCCGGGCGACATCGTGCCGCTGGCGCGCCATTTCATCGACGCCTACAGCCGGCGCCTGGGCTACCCGCGTCCGCAGCTCACACCCGCCGCCGAACGCTCGCTGCAGCAGGCGCCCTGGCCCGGCAACGTGCGCGAGCTGGAAAACCTGCTGCACCGCGCCGTCGCCCTGAGCGATGGAGAAGAGCTGCACGTGGAGCCCCCGCACGCCTCGGCCGCCGATGCCGCGCGCGCCGATGCGGGCGCATCGCCCGCCACCGGGGGGGATCCGCCCGGCAACGGCACACCGCGCAGCGCCAACCCGGCCGCCTCCGTGCCCTTGCCCAGCGACCTGCAGGCCTGGCTGGACCAGCAAGAGCGCGAGATTCTGGTGCGGGCCCTGCGGGATACCGGCTTCAACCGCACCGCCACCGCGGCGCGGCTGGGCATCAGCCTGCGGCAGATCCGCTACCGGATCGCCCGCCTGGACATCGCCGCGCCCAACGACAGCGACGCGAATGACGACAGCGAATGAGGCACCGCACCCCGGCCCAGTGCCCTGCCCGGAGGCGGGGGACAGGCCGGTGTGGGACGGCGGCTGGTACCGGGACGCCACGCGTGAGCCCTCGCCCAACTTCGGCCCCCGCCCGGCCCAGGCGGTCATCGATCTCATCGTCGTGCATTCGATCAGCCTGCCCCCCGGCGAATACGGCGGCGGGCAGGTGCGCCGGCTTTTCACCAACACCCTCGACTGGGATGCGCACCCCTACTACGCCGGCATCCGCGGGCTGCAGGTGTCGGCCCACTTCTTCATCGAGCGCGACGGCCGGCTCTGGCAATTCGTGGACTGCGATCTGCGGGCTTGGCATGCCGGGCCGTCGAGCTACCGGGGCCGCGCCAACTGCAACGATGACTCGATCGGCATCGAACTGGAAGGGCTGGAGGGCCAGACCTTCGAGCCCGCCCAATACGCCACCCTGGCGCGGCTTTGCGCCGAACTGCCGCTGCGCTACCCCATCGCCCACGTGGCAGGCCACGAAGACGTGGCTCCCGGCAGAAAGCAGGACCCGGGGCCGGGCTTCGACTGGCAACGGCTTCGAGCGGACCTGCCGTGGCCACCCGCCGTGTTTCCACGGAAGTCAACCCGACCACCGCCATAATTGAGGGTTTTCCCCAACCCTCTGCACGCGGGACGCCAAACCGCGACACTCTGGGCCCGCTGCCCTCCCGCCATGGAAGACAGTGCCCACGCGGCTCGTGAAGTCAAAACGCCCGGCGTACTGCGCCAGACCACGTTTTCCCGTCCCCCACCCGCATCCACACGGCCTTTGCGCCATGCCTCGGTCACGGCTTCCAGGCCATGGAAACAGCATGTTTCCAGAATCCGGAGCAGAGGGCGCTGTACACTACCGGTAGTGTCTTGCTACCATTGCACACCCTAGATATAGCGTGTGGGCCAGCACCCAACCCCCACCCCGTTCTCCGCTTTGGCGCCGCCTTACGGCCCGCCAGATCCGCCTTTTCCGACAGCTCCCAAAGGACCTTTCATGCAAGCTGCGCTAAACCCTTCATCCACCAGCCAAGCCACCGGGCAAGCCCCCACTGCCGCAGACGAATCGCCGGCGGCGCAGCCCGGCAGCGACCTGCTGACGCACTACCAGATCATTCGCCGCAACGGCGCAGTGGTGCCGTTCGAACCGCAGAAGATCGCAGTGGCCCTGATGAAGGCGTTTCTCGCCGTGCACGGCACCCAGGGTGCCGCTTCGGCCAGCGTGCGCGAAGTCGTGGACGCGCTGACCCAGAACGTGGTGCGCGCCCTCATGCGCTCGCGCCCGGGCGGCGGCACGTTCCACATCGAGGACGTCCAGGACCAGGTCGAACTGGGCCTGATGCGCGGTGGCCACCACGAGGTCGCGCGTGCCTATGTGCTGTACCGCGAGCGCCGCTCGCAGGAGCGCGCCCACCAGCAGGAGCAGCGCACCCCCGCCGTGCCCACCCTGCACGTGATCGACCATGGCCAGCGCGTGCCCCTCGATGAAGCGCGCATGCTGAGCCTCATCCAGGCCGCCTGCTCCAACCTGGGCGCCGACATCCAGGCCGCGCCCATCGTGGCCGAAACCATGCGCAACCTGTACGACGGCGTGCCCATGGACGAGGTGTACAAGGCCTCCATCCTGGCCGCCCGCACCCTGATCGAGAAAGACCCCGACTACACCTACGCCACCGCCCGCCTGCTGCTGCACACCATCGTGCGCGAGGTGCTGGGCCGCGACGTGGCGCCCGGCGAAATGGGCGCCGCCTACGCGAACTACTTCCCCGTGTTCATCCAGAAGGGCGTGGACAACGACCTGCTGGACCCCCGCCTGCTCGAGTACGACCTGCAAAAGCTCGGCGCCGCACTGAAGTTCGAGCGCGACCAGCAGTTCGACTACCTGGGCCTGCAGACGCTGTACGACCGCTACTTCCTGCACGTGCGCAAGAGCCGCATCGAACTGCCCCAGGCGTTCTTCATGCGCGTGGCCATGGGCCTGGCGCTCAAGGAAGACAACCGCGAAGCGCGCGCCATCGAGTTCTATGAGGTGCTCTCGTCGTTCGACTTCATGTCCAGCACCCCCACGCTGTTCAACAGCGGCACGCTGCGCTCGCAGCTGTCGTCGTGCTACCTGACCACCGTGCCCGACGACCTCGACGGCATCTACGAATCGATCAAGGAAAACGCGCTGCTGTCCAAGTTCGCCGGCGGCCTGGGCAACGACTGGACCCGCGTGCGCGCACTGGGATCGCACATCAAGGGCACCAACGGCGAATCGCAGGGCGTGGTGCCGTTCCTCAAGGTGGTGAACGACACCGCCGTGGCCGTGAACCAGGGCGGCAAGCGCAAGGGCGCCGTCTGCACGTACCTCGAAACCTGGCACCTGGACATCGAGGAGTTCCTGGAGTTGCGCAAGAACACCGGCGACGACCGCCGCCGCACGCACGACATGAACACGGCCAACTGGATTCCCGACCTGTTCATGCGTCGCGTCATGGAAAAGGGCACCTGGACCCTGTTCTCACCCTCCAACGTGCCCGACCTGCACGACCTGTTCGGCGCCGACTTCGAAAAGGCCTACGTGGCCTATGAAGAGAAGGCTGCGCGCGGCGAGATCAAGCCCTCGCGCACGCTGCAGGCGACCGACCTGTGGCGCAAGATTCTCACCATGCTGTTCGAGACCGGCCACCCCTGGATCACGTTCAAGGATGCCTGCAACGTGCGCTCGCCCCAGCAGCACGCCGGCGTGGTGCACTCGTCCAACCTGTGCACCGAGATCACGCTGAACACCAGCGACACCGAAACCGCGGTCTGCAACCTCGGCTCGGTCAACCTGCTGCGCCATCTGAAGGACGGCCCGAACGGCCGCGAGCTCGACCACGTCAAGCTGCGCAAGACCATCTCCACGGCCATGCGCATGCTCGACAACGTGATCGACATCAACTACTACGCCGTCGAAAAGGCCCGCGCCTCCAACATGCGCCACCGCCCCGTGGGCCTGGGCATCATGGCCTTCCAGGACAGCCTGTACGAACTGCGCATTCCCTACGCGTCGCAGGCCGCGGTCGAGTTCGCCGATCGATCCATGGAAGCCATCTGCTACTACGCCTACTGGGCTTCGACCGAGCTGGCCAAGGAACGCGGCCACTACGAAAGCTACAAGGGCTCGCTGTGGGACCGCGGCATCCTGCCGTTCGACACGCTAGAGCTGCTGGAAAAAGCCCGCGGCGGCTTCGTGGAAGTGGACCGCTCGTCCTCGCTGGACTGGGATGCGCTGCGCAAGAAGATCGCGCAGGACGGCATGCGCAACTCCAACTGCGTGGCCATCGCGCCCACCGCCACCATCTCCAACATCGTCGGTGTCGATGCGTCCATCGAGCCCTCGTTCGGCAACCTATCGGTCAAATCGAACCTGTCGGGCGAGTTCACGGTCATCAACGGCTACCTGGTGCGCGACCTCAAGCGCCTGGGCCTGTGGGACGACGTGATGGTCATGGACCTCAAGCACTTCAAGGGTTCGCTGCACTCCATCGACCGCGTGCCGCAGGACGTCAAGGCGCTGTACTCCACGGCCTTCGAAGTCGAGCCGTCGTGGCTCGTCGAGGCCGCATCGCGCCGCCAGAAGTGGATCGACCAGGCGCAGAGCCTGAACATCTACATGGCGGGCGCATCAGGCAAGAAGCTCGACGACACCTACAAGCTCGCCTGGGTGCGCGGCCTCAAGACCACGTATTACCTGCGCACGCAAAGCGCCACGCACGTCGAGATGAGCACCGTGAACACACGCCAGCTCAACGCCGTGTCGTCGGGCACCGACGGCGGCGGCGCACAGGCCGCATCCAAGCCCAGCGCGCTCGAAGCCGCTGCGGCCGCAGCACAGGCACAGGCCGCGGCATTGCCCGCGACCGACGTGAAGTTCTGCGCGATCGACGACCCGACCTGCGAAGCCTGCCAGTGATGCGCACGCCATGCGCGGCACCCTGATCGA
>NZ_BAAJYS010000267.1:0-4731 GCF_057543315.1 Acidovorax sp. KPB24-07 | reverse complement strand
TTTGATTGCCCTGGTAGCTATCAAATCAATAGCACCGGACGGCGCGGTGGCTCACCGCCCCTTTTTGTCCACCGAACCACCCGGCCTGCGGCTGGCCGCCGGCCCCGGCCGGGAAGCCGACCGCAGGGCGGCCTCCCAGGCCCGGCTGGCCCACTCCACCGCTTCGGCCGGGCCTTCGTACATTTCCGCCGGGGCCTGCCGGTACGACAGCGCCACCGGGCGGCCATGGCGCTCGTAGACGAAAGGCTGCAGGCCACGGGCGTCGAACACCGGCGCGGTGAGCGCATCGGCCTTGAGGTACAGCGCATCGTTCACCACCAGCGCCAGCATGCGGCCTTCGTGGAAGACGCCCCAGCCGCCGAACATGCGCCGCAAGCGGACGGAGCCCCAAGGCGCGAAGACCCCGGGCAGTTCCTGGGCGAAGGCACTCACGGGAGCGGAAGGCGGCTTTTTCATCGGGGTGACGTGCGGAGGTCGAATGGGGAACCCGTCCATTGTGCGGGTCCGGCGTTGTTCCACATCGACCCGCCAAGTGTTCCGCAACGGAACACCCGTTGCGCCACGGGGCACTCCAGCGCTCGATGCGGCCTTGAAGCGATCAAAGAGCAATCGACCACCACCGCTTGATCTGCTTGGTTTGCCTGCTATTCATTTTGAAGGTTGGCCTGCCCTGACCCAGCTGGCACGTGCATTGCGCCAACACAGAGGCCCGCGCCACCCCGGTGGCGTGGAACACCCCAACCGACCACAGGAGACATGCACCATGAACATGGCAGAAATCGCCAGCCTCGGCATCGCCAACCCTTACAAGAAGCAGTACGGCAACTACATCGGCGGGCAGTGGGTGCCGCCCGTCGACGGCCAGTATTTCGAGAACACCTCGCCCATCAACGGCCAGGTGTTCACCTCCATCCCCCGCTCCAACGACAAGGACATCAACGCTGCACTGGATGCCGCCCACAAGGCCAAGGCCGCCTGGGGCAAGACCTCCACCACCGACCGGGCGAACGCCCTGCTGAAGATCGCCGACCGCATGGAAGCCAACCTGCTCACCATCGCGGTGGCCGAGACGCTGGACAACGGCAAGCCGCTGCGCGAGACCATGGCCGCCGACATTCCCCTGACCATCGACCACTTCCGCTACTTCGCGGGCTGCATCCGCGCGCAGGAAGGCGGCATCAGCGAGATCGACCACGAAACCATGGCCTACCACTTCCACGAGCCGCTGGGCGTGGTGGGGCAGATCATTCCGTGGAACTTCCCGATCCTCATGGCGGTATGGAAGCTCGCACCGGCCCTGGCCGCCGGCAACTGCGTGGTGCTCAAGCCCGCCGAGCAGACGCCCGCCTCCATCCTCGTGCTGCTGGAACTGGTGGGCGACCTGCTGCCGCCCGGCGTGGTCAACGTGGTGAACGGGTTCGGCCTGGAAGCCGGCAAGCCGCTGGCCAGCAGTCCGCGCATCGCAAAAATAGCCTTCACGGGCGAGACCACCACGGGCCGGCTCATCATGCAGTACGCCAGCCAGAACATCATTCCCGTGACGCTGGAGCTGGGCGGCAAGAGCCCCAATGTGTTCTTCGAAGACGTGATGGCGGCCGACGATGGCTTCTTCGACAAGGCGCTGGAAGGCTTTGCGATGTTCGCGCTCAACCAGGGCGAGGTCTGCACCTGCCCCAGCCGCGCGCTGGTGCAGGAATCGATCTACGACCAGTTCATGGAACGCGCCCTGAAGCGCGTGGCGGCCATCAAGCAGGGCCACCCGCTGGACAAGGCCACCATGATCGGCGCGCAGGCCTCGCAGGAGCAGCTCGAAAAGATCCTCTCGTACCTGGACCTGGGCAAGCAGGAGGGCGCGCAGTGCCTGATCGGCGGCGAGCGCAACCACCTGGACGGCGACCTGGCCGGCGGCTACTACGTGAAGCCCACGGTGTTCAAGGGCCACAACAAGATGCGCATCTTCCAGGAGGAGATCTTCGGCCCCGTGCTGTCGGTGACCACCTTCAAGACCGAGGAAGAGGCGCTGGAGATCGCCAACGACACGCTCTACGGCCTGGGCGCCGGCGTGTGGAGCCGCGACGGCGCACGCGCCTTCCGCATGGGCAAGGGCATCCAGGCCGGGCGCGTGTGGACCAACTGCTACCACCAGTACCCTGCGCACGCGGCCTTCGGCGGCTACAAGCAGTCGGGCATCGGCCGCGAGAACCACAAGATGATGCTGGACCACTACCAGCAGACCAAGAACCTGCTGGTGAGCTACTCGCAGGCGCCGCTGGGCTTCTTCTGATCGCTTGATCTGCATCAGCCCAGCCACCGGGTGTCGGGCCTACCGTGAAGGCCCGACACCCCGTTGAACCCGCTGCACATCCGCTGCAGACGAAAGGATTTCCCCACCCATGACCGCCAAGACCATGAAGGCCGCTGTCGTTCGCACATTCGGCCAGCCGCTCACCATCGAGGAAGTGCCCGTGCCCACGCCTTCGGACGACCAGATCCTCGTGAAAATCGAGGCCTCCGGCGTGTGCCACACCGACCTGCACGCCGCCGAAGGCGACTGGCCCGTCAAGCCGAACCCGCCGTTCATCCCGGGCCATGAAGGCGTGGGCTTCGTGGCCGGCGTCGGCAAGAACGTCAAGCACGTGAAGGAAGGCGACCGCGTGGGCGTGCCCTGGCTGCACTCGGCGTGCGGCTACTGCACGCATTGCATGGGCGGCTGGGAGACGCTGTGCGAATCGCAGAGCAACACCGGCTATTCGGTCAACGGCGGCTTTGCCGACTACGCCCTGGCCGACCCGAACTTCGTGGGCCACCTGCCCAAGGACATCGGCTTCGTGGACATCGCGCCGGTGCTGTGCGCCGGCGTCACGGTGTACAAGGGCCTCAAGGTGACCGACACCAAGCCCGGCGACTGGGTCGTCATCTCGGGCATCGGCGGCCTGGGCCACATGGCCGTGCAGTACGCCAAGGCCATGGGCCTGAACGTGGCCGCCGTGGACGTGGAAGACGACAAGCTCGACCTCGCCAGGCAGCTGGGTGCGAGCGTGACGGTGAACGCCAAGACCACCGACCCCGCCGCCTACCTGCAAAAGGAGATCGGCGGTGCCCACGGTGCGCTGGTGACCGCCGTGTCGCCCAAGGCCTTCGAGCAGGCCCTGGGCATGGTTCGGCGCGGCGGCACGGTGGCGCTCAACGGGCTGCCGCCCGGCAACTTCCCCCTGCCGATCTTCGACATGGTGCTGCGCGGCGTGACGGTGCGCGGCTCCATCGTGGGCACGCGGCTCGACCTGCAGGAGTCGCTCGATTTCGCCGCGCGCGGCCAAGTGAAGGCCACCGTGGCCACGGAGAAGCTCGAGAACATCAACGACGTGTTCGACCGCATGCGCCAGGGGCAGATCCAGGGGCGCATCGTGCTGGACATGGCAACGGCCTGATCCCCATGAACACGCCGGCCGCCCCCTCCACACCGGTACCCGCCCCGGAGACCGGGCCTGTGGGCCGCGTCTCGGCCACGCCGGCGGCCGTCGCGCTCATCGAGCGCTTGGTCGCGCAGCACGGCCCGCTCATGTTCCACCAGTCGGGGGGGTGCTGCGACGGCAGCGCGCCGATGTGCTTCGCGCTGGGGGAGTTTCTGCTGGGCGATTCGGACGTGCTGCTGGGCGAGATCGCGGGCACGCCCTTCTACATGAGCCGCTCGCAGTTTGCCTACTGGGAGCACACGCACCTCATCATCGATGCGGTGCCCGGCAACGGCGGCATGTTCTCGCTGGAACGGCCCACGGGCCTGCGTTTTCTCACACGGTCGCGGCTGTACAGCGACGCGGAATGGGAGGCCGTCAGCGCGCTCGGGCCGCCGGCTTGAAAGGCTCGGGCCCGCCTGCGGCCTGCGCCGCCTTGAGGTGACGGTACACGGTGTTGCGCGACACGCCCAGCGCACGCGCCGCGGCCGATACATTGCCGCCGTGGGCCGTTAGCGCCTGCGCCAGGGCAGCAGCGGTGGTATCGCCCAGGCGCGGCACGGCAACGGGGCTGTGTGCCAACGCATGCTCGCCCGGCAAGGCCCAGGCCCCGGCCAGGGCCGGGGCAGGCCCTCCTGCATTGACTGCCGTGCCGTTGGCATGCGCCAGCAGCAGGTCGCAATCCTCCAGGAAGTCCTCGGGCAGATGCGCCCGCTGGATCACCCCGGCGTCGCCCCGCGCCATCAGCGCCGCGGTGCGCAGCACGCTGCTCAACTGGCGCAGGTTGCCCGGCCAGGCATGCGCGGCGAACAGCGCCATGGCCTCGGGCGCGACGCGCGGCACCGCGCTGGCGGGGGCGTCGGCCTGCGCACGCAGGATGCGCTCGACGATCACGGCCAGATCGGTGCGCTCACGCAGCGCGGGCAGCCGCACGACGAGCCCGTTCAGCCGGTAATACAGGTCGTCGCGGAAGGTGCCCTGCGCCATCATCTCGCGCAGGTTGCGGTGCGTGGCGCAGACCACGGCCACGTCCACCGGCACCTGCCGCACCCCACCCAGCGGCGAAACGCTGCGCTCCTGCAGCACGCGCAGCAAGCCGGGCCTGCATCGACAGCGGCATGTCGCCGATCTCGTCGAGGAACAGCGTGCCGCCATGGGCCTGCACGATCTTGCCGGGATGGCCCTTGCGCCGTGCGCCGGTGAAGGCGCCTTCGTCGTAGCCGAACAGCTCGGACTCGATCAGCGTCTCGGGAATCGACGCGCAGTTGACCGCCACGAA
>NZ_BAAJYS010000266.1:0-4732 GCF_057543315.1 Acidovorax sp. KPB24-07 | reverse complement strand
CGTCATCGTGTAGGTGCGGCGCTGGCCGTAGAAACAGTCGCCCGCGCGCCAGACACCCGGTGGTGTGCACCACGCGGTGTCTGGCGCATGAGAGACCGGGCTACGTCTTTACGCGCTTGCTCAAGAACGCACCTGCTGTCGCGGCGCCTGCACGGGGCTGTCGGTTCTCCGACGTTCGCTGTGCCGGCGCAGGGCAAGGCACTCCGCCAGTTCGGCGTGCTCGGGGCTGGTGTGCACAGCGCGAGCAGCCATGCTGTTCGGGGTACCGCCAGGGACTTCGTCGGCAACATTGGCGCTTGGCTGCTCCGCCGTCCCCAGGCCTGGAAACCCCTCGACTCAACTATGAATGCTCGCAGAACGCGCTGCGTGCCGTGATTTCCTTGGCGCCGGCCATTGCTCTCGAGCGATCAATATCTCCAGCAAAACGGTTTGCAACAAATTGCTTTGGGCGATCAAATCTTAAACCGTTAGAGTTCGACACGCTAATGGCTTTGGCGTTATTTAAAACGCTTATAGGGTGCTGGCGAAAAACACCCAATGATTAGCGTGCCTGGCTCTGCCTGGGCATGGTCTTCGAAGACTTGCTTCGTATTTGTATAAATTATGGGGAGAATAAGATGATCAGCATTTTGTCCAGATGGCGCGTGCAACGTAAGCTGGCTCACGTTCCAAAAATCACCATGAATGTGACCAGAACTTACGACATGACTTTCACGGCTCCCAATCCAGATGTGAAAGCCGTCATCAAGAACCAGCAGGGAACGACTGTGGGAGAGGCTTGTTATGCGGTATCACCCTTGAATGATCGTGTCTACGTGTATAACGTTGAAATTTTTAGCGCGTATCGGAGGCAGGGGTACGGCACTGCGTTGCTGAATTACCTTGCCCAAAACTACAAAATTCCGATCACCGTGGTGAGAGAACTTTCCAGTTCCTGTGGCTTTTGGAAATTTGCCAGAAGTCTGAGTTGCATCGGTGTTCATTTCACTCCGCAACTTTCTGTGTCGGAGATGGCGCTTGAGTCAGAGCGTTGGGCACACCTTCAGCCACATTTAAACCCATTCCACGAAGCAACGACCCATTCCTGAGCGATAAATCAGCCGCCTTGAAGCGATGCTTCTGTCCGAAAAATCCAAGCCTGAAACCCGTTAATATTGATATGGGCAAATATTTTGATAATGAGAGGATAAAAAATCGTCGAGATGAAAATGCAAAAAAGGTTTTCGAATGAAAAGTCGTAAGGTCTTCATCGTTGGTGGATTATTAATTGCCGCAGGTGCAGTAACAGTGGCCCACTGGGAAGGCGAAGCCCTGCCAGTCAATAGATCTACAAAAATCGCTCCTGTTGCGAACTTAAATCTCCAGCCTTTGAGTGCCAGTGCCTCCGGCGCATTGGGTAGGGATGATAAAAATGCTTCCCAGCCTGCCAGTGCCAAGGTGCTTGTCAACGGTTTGAAAATGCCGATACGCCCCGTTTGGCAAGGTGTGGTGGATTATCGTCAAGGTAAAAAGAGTCGGTCAATTCAGGAGGAAGTCATTGCAGGACTCTCTTTTTGTGCTTCTACGGAGCTAAACAGGGAAGCAGCGGTGGCAGAAAAGAGCCGTACAGGTGTAACTGCCCAAACTGCTGCCCTTGACTCTATGGTGAAGACGCAAAGCGAGATGTGCGCCCGCCTTTCGGATGCTGACTACGAATTGCGCTCGGAGATTCTCGGCAATTGGGCCAGAGACGGTGATTTGGACGCGATGGTGGCTTTCTATACGGCGGGACCTTTAGGCAGATGGGGCGCAACCACTGGGCCCCAGACCCTTGAAAATCCAGGAGTTAAAGAGTGGCAGACACAGGCGGTTTCATGGTTGAACGTGGCTGCGCAGCGAGGGCAGATAGGTGCCTTGCTGCTTCTTTCGGATGTGTACGACAACAAGCCCGTAACTGAACGTCCCGGTGCGGTTTTCAGTGATCTTTACGATCCCGTGCGCTCGTACGCCTATGCGCACGCCTGGCATTATTTGGTCGGTCGTGATGAATCGAAACGCCAAGCTCTGCTCAAAAGCGATTTTCTCAATAGAGCTGAATCCGGAATTTCTAAAGAGCAACGGGATCTGGGGCGTGTCGAATCACAAAAAATCATCGAATCTTTGCGGAAAAATTAAACCATGAAGAAAATTAAAAAGAAAATAATTGCCGTCGGTATTGCTTCTGTGGCGCTTATTGTGTTGGCGGCTGACTATGGCCGTTTTCTTTGCAACAACTGTTCTTCGATGCCACCGTCGCAGGAGGATATCGTATTTTTCGTGCGCACCGTTGTAAATTATGAGGTCAAAGCTTGGATGAAAGGAGACAGTTTTGCGTTATGTAATGGATCTGTTTGCCAGCAGCTGATTAATGAAGCGGCAGATGCCAAAATATTCGCTTATGGCCTTCCTTATCCAGATCCTAGAACTGGATATAAGCGTGAAGGCGGTATCATCGCAAGTGGAAAAGGAAATTTTTACCCTGGAGAGCCTTTTTATGGCGGCGTCGAGCCAGGTTCAGGCGACGGGAACGGGACGGTCATTGTCGGCTCGATTGGCAGGGATTGCAAGGTATTCAATTCCTGGGAATATGCCCATTGGTGTTGATTAAATATTCAATAGATGACTGAGGCCAAAATTTCTGCCGCATTTTTATGACAGCCGTTCTTGATGATAAATCGGTGGCTACTATCGGCTGGGCTCCGGCAGGCGAGCAGTGCTGGCTCTGCCTGCCGGGATAACTCTTAGGTTCAGAACCGGTAGGTGCCCGTCATCGTGTAGGTGCGGCGCTGGCCGTAGAAGCAATCGCCGCGCGCCAGGCACTGCGTGATCTGCACCTTGTCGGCGAGATTGACCACGTTGAAGGCCAGGCGCCAGCTGCCGGCGTCGTAGGCCGCCATGGCATCGGCGATGAGTGCCGACGGCGTGGTGATGGCCGTGGTGCCGGTCCACTGCGAGCCGGTGTAGCGCACGCCCGCGCCCACCGTCCAGCCGCCGCGTCCTTCGGCCGCGAAGCGGTGCATGAGCCAGCTCGATGCCGTGTGCTTGGGCACGCTGGCCACGGGCAGGCCCTGGTCGCCGGCGTTGCTGCGCGAGATGACGGCGTCGGTGTAGGCGTAGCCCACCGTCCAGTCCCAGTTGCGGGCCATGCTGGCGGTCATCTCGGCCTCGAAGCCCTTGGTTTTCACCTCGCCGAGCTGCAGGCTGTTGAGCGGGTTGGAGGGGGCGTTGGTCTTGCGGTTCTTCTCGCGCAGCTGGTACACGGCGGCATAGGCGCTGATGCCCCGGTCCTGCGGCTGCCACTTCACGCCGGCTTCCCACTGCTCGCCGCGCTGGGGCTTGAACGGGGTGCCGAAGAAGTCCACGCCGCCCAGCGGCTGGAACGATTCGGAGTAGCCCACGTACGGTGCCCAGCCGCCATCGGCCTGGTAGGTGGCGCCGACGCGCTTGGTCCAGGCGGTGTCGTCCACGGCGGCGGCGGGGCGGCCGACCGTCTCGGTCTTGGCGCTGTCGTGGCGCAGGCCGAGCGTGGCCGTCCAGCGGCCCCAGCGGATCTGGTCCTGGGCGTAAAAGCCCAGCTGGCGCTGCGTGACGTTGGGCTGGCGCACCAGCGCGGAGGCCGAGGGCGCCGTGAAGTTGCCGTACACCGGCGCATACGCGTCGATGCCCGAGATGGTCTGGAACCACGAGGACTGGCTGGTCTCGTTGCGCTGCGCGTCCATGCCGAAGAGCAGCGTGTGCTCGGTGGCGCCGGCCTGCACCTTGCCTTCGATCTGCGTGTCCGCCAGCAGCAGGCGGCTGGAGTTGATCTGCCAGGAGGCGTCGCGCAGCAAGGTGCGGTTGTCCGCATTGAACACCGGGCGCGCCGGCCGGCCGGTGGCGCGGTTGGCGCTGAAGCTGGTGTAGATGCTGCGGTAGTCCACCTCGCTCACTGTGCGGCGCAGGTTCTGGCGCACCGTCCATTGGTCGTTCAGGCGGTGGCTGAACAGATAGCCCCAGGAGTTGTTCTCGGTGTCGAAGGCGTCCCAGCCCGGTTCGCTGATGAAGGTCGAGGTCGGGATCTGGCCGTAGGGGCTGGACAGCCGTGTGCCTTGCCAGGGAAAGAAACCGATCAGCGAGCCGCTTTGGTCTTTCTGGTGCGTGAACTGCAGCGTGAGCGACGTGGCGGCGTTGGGCTTCCAGGTGAGCGACGGGGCGAGGATGAGGCGGTCGTCGCTCACGTGGTCGACCTGCGAGTCGCTGTCGCGGCCCACGGCCACCAGCCGGTAGAGCCACTCGCCGTCCTGGGTGAGCGGGCCGGTCATGTCGGCGGCGATCTGCTTGCGCGCGTAGTTGCCCAGCTGCACCTGCACTTCGCGCAGCGGCTCGGCCTGCGGGCGCTTGCTGGTGAGGTTGAGCACGCCGCCCACGCTGCCCTGGCCGTACAGCACGGACGAGGGGCCGCGCAGGAATTCGACGCGCTCCAGCAGGTAGGGCTCGGCCTTGGTGTTGTTGTAGGTGCCGTAGGTGCGCAGCAGGCCGTCCTGGTACTGCGTCACGCTGCCGCCGCGTGCCGTGAAGCTGTCCACCCGGCTGTCGAAGTAGTTGGAGACCATGCCGGCGGTGTAGGCCGTGGTCTGGCGCAGGGTCAGCGCGCCTTGCGCCTCCATCTGGTCGCGCGTGACCACGCTGATGGCTTGCGGGGTTTCGATGAGCGGCGTGTCGGTCTTGGTGGCCG
>NZ_BAAJYS010000265.1:0-4800 GCF_057543315.1 Acidovorax sp. KPB24-07 | reverse complement strand
CTCCTGCACGCTGGCCGGGAAGGCGCCGTCTTGTGCGCCGACGCCGGGCCCCTTCGGCGATCCCCACAGCGCCTGCAGGTCGGTCACCCGGTGGTCGACCACGGGCTCGTCGAACCGGATCGCCGCCTGGGCCTTCCAGCCGGGCGCCATCCCGGGAGCGGGCGCCTGCGCGGCCGCCCTGGCGCCGTCTCGGTGGCGCCGCTCGCGGCGAGTGCCTGGGCACGGGGCACGGCCAGGGCGTTCTCCACCGCATGGCGCACGGCCTGGTGAACCTCGCGGCTGTCTCGGAAGCGCACCTCGATCTTGGTGGGGTGCACGTTCACATCCACCCGCAGCGGGTCGATGGCCACGTACAGCGCATACACGGGCTGCTTCTGCCCGTGCAGCACGTCCTCGTAGGCGGCGCGCGCGGCGTGCGTGAGCACCTTGTCTCGCACGAAGCGGCCGTTCACGTAGCAGAACTGCTGGTCGGCGCGCGAGCGGGCCGCATCCGGCAGGCCGGCGCGGCCGGTCACCGTGATGGCGCCGTGGCGGTGGCGCACGGCGACCGATTCCGCGAGGAAGTCGTCTCCCAGCACGTCGGCCAGCCGCCGGTCGAGCGCCTGCTGCAGCGCGCCATCGGACGCGTCGCCAGCGGCCAGGGTGGCGCGCCACTGCTCGACCAGCTTGCCTTCGTGCCAGATGGCGAAGCCCACATCGGGACGGGCGAGCGCGTGGCGGCGCACGGCCTCGATGCAGTGGGCCAGTTCGGTCGCGTCGGTCTTGAGGAATTTGCGCCGCGCTGGTGTGGCGAAGAACAGTTCCTTCACTTCCACCGTCGTGCCCTGACTGCGTGCGGCGGGCCGCAGCTCGCCGCTGCGCGCATCCAGCAGGAAAGCGCTGGCCTGCTCCGCGGTGCGCGACAGCAGGGCCATTTCCGACACTGAAGCGATGGCGGCGAGGGCCTCGCCGCGAAAGCCCATGGTGGCCACGGATTCGAGGTCGTGCAGATTGGTGATCTTGCTGGTGGCGTGGCGCCGCAGGGCGATCGGCAGTTCTTCCTGGGGGATGCCGCTGCCGTCGTCTTCCACCGAAATCAGCCGCACGCCGCCGGCCAGCAGGCGCACGGCGATCTGGGTGGCTCCGGAGTCGAGCGCGTTGTCCACCAGTTCGCGCACGGCGGACGCGGGCCGTTCGACCACCTCGCCGGCCGCGATCTGGCTGATGAGTTCGTCGGGCAGGTCGCGGATCGGTCGGCGCAGGGTGGGCTCTGTGGTCATTGCCCGGCATTCTAGGCAGTGCGGTTAGAGTACGCGCCGCATTGGCAATCCCGCCATCCCACTTTCCTCAGAAGGTCCGCCCTTGGAAATCATCCAGTTCCTGATCGACTTCATCCTGCACGTGGACAAGCACCTGGCGGCCTTCGTCAGCGCCTACGGCCCGTGGGTGTACGCGTTGCTGTTCCTCATCGTCTTCGTCGAGACGGGTGTGGTGGTGATGCCGTTCCTGCCCGGCGATTCGCTGCTGTTCATCGTTGGTGCGCTGTGCGGTGCGGGGCTCATGAACTTTCCGCTGGCCTGCGCTGTGCTGATCGCGGCCGCCATCCTTGGGGACCAGTGCAACTACACCATCGGGCGCTATTTCGGGCCCAAGGTGTTCCAGTGGCCCGATTCGCGCTGGTTCAACCGGCGCGCGTTCCAGCAGGCGCACGACTTCTACGAACGCTACGGCGGCGTCACCATCGTGTTGGCGCGCTTCATGCCCTTCATCCGCACCTTCGCGCCCTTCGTGGCCGGCGTGGCCGAAATGGGCCGGGCGAAGTTCACGGCGTTCAACGTGGGCGGTGCGCTGCTGTGGGTGCTGGGCATCTGCACGGCGGGCTACTTCTTCGGCAACTTCCCGTGGGTGCAGGCCAATCTGGACAAGATCATCTGGGCGCTGATCCTGGTGCCGGGCCTGATCGCGCTCTACGGCGGCTGGCGCGCCGGCCGCCAGAAAACGGCCTGAGTGGGAGCCGGGGGCACCGCGCCCCGTCCTCCGGTTGCCCGAGCGAATGCGCTGTCAGCGCATCGTGCGGTCCAGCCACTGCAGCAGCTGGCGGGTGACGAACTCCGGGTTGTCCAGGTTCGAGATGTGGCCGGCCTCGGGGATGACCACGGCATCGCAGCCGATCACCTCGGCCATGGCGTGCATCTCGTGCGGCGGGCGGGGAATGTCCTCGTCGCCGCACATGAGCAGCGTGGCCTGGGGGCGGAGCGCCGCCAGCCGGTCCATCGCATCGGCGCGGCCGAAGATGATGCGGCCCAGCGGCACCACCGATTGGCGCAATCGATCGGGCGCCATCGCCGCCAGGCTGCGGCCAAACGCTGCGGGGCGGGGGCTCGAGGGATCGGTGCCGGGCCGAAAGAAGATCGGCACGATGGCATCCACCAGCGGCTGGGTGATCTGCCCGCCGGCCTCGATCGCATCGAGCAGGCCGAAGTAGCGCAGGCGCGTGGCCTCGGGCTCGGCCCCGAGGTAGGTATCCATCATCACGAGGCTGCGAACCCGCTCCGGCGCCTTCAGCGCCAGCTCCGCACCCCACATGCCGCCGACCGAGAGGCCGACCACGGCACATTCGCGGACATGCAGGGCGTCGAGCAGTTCCAGCATCTGCGCCGCCAGGCCTTTCAAGTCCCGCGTGTCGGCAGGCAGCGGCCCCGACGCGCCGTGGCCCCACAGGTCGGGGGCAATGACCCGGAAGTGGCGCGACAACGCCTGGATCTGGGGCGCCCACATCGAAGAATCCCACAGGTAGCTGTGCCCGAGCAGCACGACCGGGCCCTGGCCACGATCCTGGTAGTGCAGGTGGCAGCCTTGCGATGTGGTGAATCGCTTCTTGGCTGCAGCGCTCGCCACATCCGCTGTGCCGTTCGCCAGGGCACTGCCCGACGCGATGGCGGCGGGTATGGCCATGAGTTGCAGCGCGGCACGGCGGCGGCTCAGTGCAGGCTCGGGTGAAAGAGGTTCATTGGCGGGGGCCAGGGGCGACGGGCGCATGGAGTGATTCTGCAGAGTGGAACAAGCCAAGAATGTTAGCCGCACCCACGCGCTTTAAATGTACTAAACCGTATCGGTTAGTGGAGGGACGCTTTTATCGTTTTGCACCGGTGCTGGTGGGAGGCGCCAATTGGCATCCACGCAAAAACGCCCGCAGGGCACTGGGGTCCTGCAGGCGTTTTGTGATCGGAAGGATGGGAGTTAAACCATCCCCGTGAGATCAGCGGCGGCGTTGATCGCGGTCTTCGCCGAGTTCGTGGCCGACCAGCGCGCCGGCACCGGCACCGATCACGGTCGCGGTGGTGCCACCGACGGCACTGCCCAGCACGCCGCCGGCCACGGCGCCTACGCCGGTACCGATCTGTGCATTGGTGGGGTTGGAAGAGCAGCCGACGAGGCCGAGTGCGGCTGCGACAGCGGCGGCGGAAACGAGATGGCGGTAGTTCATGACTTGGCTCCTGGTATCTGTGAGGGCATGGGATCCGGACAGGGCAGCGATCCGTTCAAACCGCTGCATTTGCCTGTCCCAACCCATGCCTGCACTATCGCCCCGGCACCGCGCCTGCGGTGTAGGCAGGCGAGGCCGCCTGCTGTAGGAGGTGCCCCACCTGACCGCGGCGCTGCCGATCAGCCCGGGGCCAGGCAGATGGTCACGAGAAGCGAGGCATCGCTCACCGCGCGCAGCGAATGCGCGGCGCGGGGCTGCAGGTGCACGAAGTCGCCCGGGCGCAGCAGGCGCGCCCCGCCGGCGGTGTGGAACTCCGCCTCGCCCTCCAGGCACTGCACGGTGATCTCGCCGGGCGTGTCGTGCTGGCGCAAATCCTTGCCGGCCGGCAGCACGACGCGGATCACCTCCAGCTGGGCGGCCTTGATGATGGCGGTGGTGGCGGCGCCCGCCAGCCGGTCGCCCAGCGGGCTCAGGCTGACGACTTCTCCGGAACGTGCGTGGTGCAGGGCCATGGGGTTCTCCTCGTGGTTTCAGGTCACGCTCGCAGGCCCGCCGAGCCGTCAGACGGACCGGCTGCGTGCCAGCGGCGGGTTTTTGGCGAAGTATCGCGTGATCCCTCGCATCAGCGCGTCGGCCAATTGCTGCTGGTAGGCGGCGGTGCGCAGCTTGGCCTCTTCCTCGGGGTTGCTGATGAAGGCGGTTTCCACGAGCACGCTCGGAATGTCCGGCGCCTTGAGCACGGCAAAGCCTGCCTGCTCCACGCGCGGCTTGTGCAGTTTGGCCATGCTGCCGATCTCGCCCAGCAGCACGCTGCCGAGCTTCAGGCTGTCGTTGATCTGCGCCGTGGTGCTCATGTCCAGCAGGGCGCTTTGCACGTGCCGGTCCTGCACGCGGACGTTCAGGCCGCCGATGAGGTCGGACTGGTTTTCCTTGTTGGCCAGCCAGCGCGCGGCCGAGCTGGAGGCGCCGCCCTGGCTCAGCGCGAACACACTGGCGCCGCGCGCCGCGGGCGTGGTGAAGGCGTCGGCGTGGATGCTCACGAACAGGTCGGCCTGCACGCGCCGGGCCTTGTCCACCCGCACGCCCAGCGGCACGAAATAGTCGGCGTCGCGGGTCAGGAAGGCCCGCATCGGGTTGCCGCCGACCGTGGTGGCGTTGATGCGGTCGCGCAGCAGGTGCGCCACCTTGAGCACGATGTCCTTCTCGCGCGTGCCGCCGGGGCCGGTGGCGCCGGGGTCTTCGCCGCCATGGCCGGGGTCCAGCGCCACGATGATGAGCCGGTCGGTCGCCTTCGCGATGGCGGGCGCGGCCGGTGCCGGCGACGGCGCGTGCGG
>NZ_BAAJYS010000264.1:0-4802 GCF_057543315.1 Acidovorax sp. KPB24-07 | reverse complement strand
AAGGCGATGCCGTCGATCACCCCGATGATCTCTGCCATGCGGCCGGAACTCTGCTGGATGTCCTGCATGGTGGACACGACGTTGCCCACCACCGAGCCACCCTGCGTGGCCACGGCCGAGGCGCCGGAGGCCAGCTGGTGCGCGCGGCGGGCCGAGTCGGCGTTCTGCTGCACGGTGGAGGTCAGCTCTTCCATCGACGCCGCGGTCTCCTCCAGGTTGCTGGCCTGCTCCTCGGTGCGCTGGCTCAGGTCGGCGTTGCCATTGGCGATCTGCACCGACCCGGTGGCGATGGAGTCGGCGCTCGTGCGCACGTTGCCCACGATCTGCACCAGGCTGGCGTTCATGCGCTGCAGCGCGTTGAGCAACTGGCCCACCTCGTCCTTGCTGTTCGCCTCGATGTGCGACGTCAGGTCGCCCGCCGCCACGGTTTCGGCGATCTGCACCGCGCGCCCGATGGGCCGGGTGATGGATCGCGTGATGAGCCAGCCCAGCACGAACGACACGGCCACCGCTGCGCACGCGATGGCGATGATGAGCTGAAAGCCTGTCTTCACCTCGCGGTCCGCGCCGTCGCTGGCCTTGTCCATCTGCAGCTGCTGGTGATCGGACATCTTGTCGAGGGCTGCCATGTAGGCCAGCTGGTTGCGCCGCAGCGTGTTGGCCAGCAGGCCCTTGGCTTCCTCGGGCTGGCCTGCGCGGATCAGCGAGAGGAACGCGTCCACGTCCTTCACGTAGGCGGCCCGCTGCTCCTGCGTGTCTGCGAGCAGCCGCTTGCCCGTGTCGCTCTGCACGGTGGGCGTGAGCTTGGCGTACATGCCGGTGATGAGCGCGCGGCTGCCTTCGATGCCCTTGATCTCCTGCTCTCGCTGGGCCGCGTCATCGAAGATCACCAGGTTGCGCACGTAGCGGGCCTGCTGATCGACCTCGTCGGAAATCTCGTTCAGCAACCGGACCTTGACGTAATAGTCCTTGGTCACCAGCGTCAGCGCCTGATTGACGTTGCCCAGGGCCGACATGGAGATGCCGGCCACGAGGAGCAGCAACACGATCGTGGAAAGAAATGCGAGCGTGATGCGGGGGCCGATGCGCAGGTTTCCGAAGAATCGGTGGTTCATGGAAGTGGCTTTTTCTTTCTTGGTGGGCAGAAAAAAATGCGCCACCCGCAAGTGCCGGAGCGGAGTTGCAGGTGGCGCGCACTTCAATGCTTTCCTCTTGCGGCGTGCGGTTCGCCCCATGGGTCAGCCGCTTCGGCTTCTACCCTCCCTCCCTGTCCATCTGCGTGGAAACTTGCTGGTAGTGCAATGTCGTTCGTAAGTCTATGTTTCAGATTTTCAAATCCAAAGCGAAATTTTGGAAAGCAACACGTGCCAATTTCGCATGTCTCGCCAAGCGCCGCATGTGGCGTCCGGCCATCTTCCGAAGGGTGGTGGGGCTCTTTCCCGTGCGGGCCAAGGGGTGCTTCCGCGAAAACGTCCAGCCATGAAAAAAGCCTGCTCCCGCAAGGCGGGGGCAGGCTTTTCGATGGACGCTGCCCGGAGGGCGGCCGCGGGCTGACTACAGCGAGTCGATGAAGCTGCGCAGCTTGTCGCTGCGGCTGGGGTGCTTGAGCTTGCGCAGCGCCTTGGCTTCTATCTGGCGAATGCGCTCGCGCGTCACGTCGAACTGCTTGCCGACTTCTTCCAGCGTGTGGTCGGTGGACATCTCGATGCCGAAGCGCATGCGCAACACCTTGGCTTCGCGCGGCGTGAGGCCGTCCAGGATGTCCTTGACCACATCGCGCAGGCCGGCCTGCATGGCGGCGTCGATTGGGGCGGTGTTGGCACCGTCCTCGATGAAGTCGCCCAGGTGGCTGTCGTCGTCGTCGCCGATGGGCGTTTCCATGGAGATCGGTTCCTTGGCGATCTTCATGATCTTGCGGATCTTGTCTTCCGGAATCTCCATCTTGGCCGCCAGGATGGACGCATCCGGTTCGAAGCCGAACTCCTGCAGATGCTGGCGCGAGATGCGGTTCATCTTGTTGATCGTCTCGATCATGTGCACCGGGATGCGGATGGTGCGCGCCTGGTCGGCGATCGAGCGCGTGATGGCCTGGCGGATCCACCACGTGGCGTAGGTCGAGAATTTGTAGCCGCGGCGGTATTCGAACTTGTCCACGGCCTTCATCAGGCCGATGTTGCCTTCCTGGATCAGATCCAGGAACTGCAGGCCGCGGTTCGTGTACTTCTTGGCGATGGAGATCACAAGGCGCAGGTTGGCCTCGATCATTTCCTTCTTGGCATCGCGGGAGGACGATTCGCCTTCGTTCATGCGCTTGTTGATGTCCTTGAGCTCGGGCAGCGGCACCACCACGCGCGCCTGCAGGTCCATCAGGCGCTGCTGCAGTTCCTGCACCGGCGGAATGTTGCGCTGCAGCACGGTGCTCCAGGGCTTGCCGGACGCCGCCTGCTTTTCCACCCACTTCAGGTTCAGCAGGTTGGGCGGGAATTCCTTGATGAAGGTTTCCTGCGGCATGCCGCACTTGTCCACGATGATGCGGCGCAGCTCGCGCTCCTTCTTGCGCACGTCGTCCACCTGGCCGCGCACCATGTCGCACAGCTTCTCGATGGTCTTGGCGGTGAAGCGGATGGTCATCAGCTCGGCCGACAGGGCCTGCTGGGCCTTCATGTACGCGGGCGTGCCGTAGCCTTCCTTGTCGTAGATCTTGTGGACCTTCTCGAACAGGTCGCGCATGGTGTCGAAGCGGGACAGGGCCTCGCGCTTGAGTTCTTCCAGCTTCTTGGTCAGCGCCTTGGAGCCGCCCTTGCCGTCGTCGTCGTCCTCTTCGTCGAATTCGTCGAAGTCTTCTTCGGCCACGTAGTCGTCGGCTTCATTGGGGTTGGAGAAGCCGTCCACGATGGTGGAGATGACGACCTTGCCCTCGCGGATCTCTTCGCCCATGTTCAGGATCTCGGCGATGGTGGCGGGCGATGCGCTGATCGCCTCCATCATGGCCTGCAGGCCGCCTTCGATGCGCTTGGCGATTTCGATTTCGCCTTCGCGCGTCAGCAGCTCCACCGTGCCCATTTCGCGCATGTACATGCGCACGGGGTCGGTGGTGCGGCCGAATTCGCTGTCCACGGTGGACAGGGCGGCTTCGGCTTCTTCTTCCGCTTCCTCGACGGTCGCCGCGGTGGGCGTCACGTTGTTCTGGAACAGGGTCTCGGCATCGGGCGTCTGCTCGTACACGGCCACACCCATGTCGTTGAGCATCGTGACCACGACTTCCATCGTCTCGGCATCGACCAGCTTGTCGGGCAAGTGGTCGGAGATTTCGACCTGCGTCAGGTAGCCGCGCGTCTTGCCCAGCGTGATCAGGGTCTTCAGGCGCGAGCGGCGCTTGGCCAGGTCTTCCTCGGACAGGACGGTCTCGTCGAGGCCGAATTCCTTCATCAAGGCGCGTTCCTTGGCCTTGCTGATCTTCATGCGAAGGGGCTTGACCTTCTCGACCGTGGCCGTGGGGGTGGCTTCGGCTTCGGGTTCGCCTTCGAGGTCGGCCTCGATGTCGGACAGGTCGGCATCGTCGCCCACCGCATCGTCGTCCGCTCCGGCCTTGGGCTTGCGGCCCCGCTTGGCAGGGGTCTTGTCGGCTGCGGCGGCACCGGCGGCCTTGGCCGGGCGGCCGGGGCGCTTCTTGGGCGTTTCGTCGTCGGCGGAGGCCGCGGCGGCCTTGGCGCGGGCGGGCTTCTTGGTTTCTTCGGAGGCTTCGGCCTTGTCAGAGGACTTGTTCACGGGCACGGTATGGACTTTCTTGGCGGCTGGAGCAGCGGCGGCCAGGGCCTTCTTGGGCTCGGTCGTTGCGGCTTTGGCAGCAGGTTTGGAAGCGGCCTTCGCGGCGGTGTCTGGGGCGGACTTGGGCGACTTCGCGGACTTTTGAGCAGGCATGGACACCTCAGGATCAAAAACGGACACAAAGAAAACGCAAGCGCCATGGATCCCGGCGCGGGTGGCACGGCAAAGGCCGGAGCCTTCGCGGTTCGAGGGAGCGACCCTCAGGGGCAAGATGTGTGGGCGAACATTTGGTGTGCAGTCCTTGCGGTGTGAAGGGCGGTCGTGCGTGTGTGTCACGGTTGCCCGGCCCGGAGGTGCTGCTGTCGCTCTTGCCGATGAACCCTACATTATAGCGGCCCAGGGGAATTTCAAGCCGGCTTGAGCGAAATTCCGCGCAATGCCTTGAGCCGCTGCTCCAGCGCCTGGTATTGCGCCAGAGCTGCCGGGTCGCGCGCTGCCAGCAGGATGAGCTCGTTTTGCTGGCGCTTGAGCTCCTCGATGAGCATGCGGTCGAGCAGGTCGCGCAGCTCGGCCCGCAGCTCCTGCACGTCGCCCTCGGTCTGGGCGTGCGAGCCGGTCATCACGCGTTCGGCCAGCCCTTCGCACTCATGCCCGCGCAGGCTCTCGCGCAGCACGGCCCAGGCCAGCGGGCCATGTTCGTGCAACTGGCCTTCCAGCCAGGTGAACAGGGGCCCGTGCGGTGCCGCCTGGGCGCACAGCACCGCGTGGTCCTCATGGGCCAGTTCTTCCAGGAACTCCATGTGCGACAGCAGAAGCCGCACCGCGTGGTCCGTGCGGCTCGCCGCCGGGGTGCGGGGCAGGCGCGGCTGGATGGGTCGCTCGTCCTCCTTCTTCCAGCGGCCCTTGCCTTTCCAGTCGCCGTTGCTTTTGCGAAACGGTTTGGCGGCATAGCCCTGGCCGCCGCCGGGCGGCTCGCCGGCCGGGGCCCAGCCGGCGTCCTGCGTGGAGGCGCCCCAGGGCGGTTCGTCGGCGTA
>NZ_BAAJYS010000263.1:0-4808 GCF_057543315.1 Acidovorax sp. KPB24-07 | reverse complement strand
CGCGCAGGCTGCGCAGCGGCCGCTGCCAGGCGCTCTGGCGCTGGCTTTCCAGGTGGGCGATGGAGTCGTGCAGGTCGGCCATGGCGCGCTCGCCGGCGGGGTCGCGCACGAAGGGCTCGTGCGTCTGCAGGGCCTCGGCCAGACGGGTGCAGTCCACGCCCTGCAGTTGCAGCACGCGCTGGCAGCGGTAGAGCACGTCGCTGTGGAACAGCACGTCGGCCCAGTCGTTGTAGTGGTGGTGCGACGAGCTGGCGCGCTCGTGGATGTCCTGCGCGATGAAGTACAGGTTCAGGTGGCGCAGCAGCCGGCCGGTGGGGGGCGGCGCCTCGCGGCGCGCGCCCAGGCGGCTGAAGATGCTTTCCTTGGTGGTGTTGAGGGCGGACACCACGCGGCCGTTGGTCTGGGCGAGCGCCAGGCGCCGGCGCTCCACGTCCACGCCGCGCACGGGCTCGAACAGGCTGGCCTTGAGCCGCAGGTAGGCGCCGAGCACGCCGTAGAGCTTGGCGAGGTTCTGGCGCACGGGCTGGTGCGGGAACAGCGCGCACCACAGCAGCGACAGCAGGCCGTACCAGGTGGCGCCGGCCAGCAGCCAGGTGGGCACGCTGAAGCCCAAGGCCGGGCCGCCCCCGCGCTGGGAGCCGGGCGCCACGCTGATGGCGGTGTAGAGCGCCAGGATGACCGTGGCCAGCGCGATGGCGCGGTAGCGCTCGCCCACGGCGCCGAGCATGGTGAAGCCGAAGGTGGACACGGCCATGCCCGCCACGAACCACAGGGGCCACGGCATCAGGGCCTCGACCGAGAACGCGGCGGTGGCGAAGCAGGCCAGCGTGACGAGCAGCGCCCGCAGCCGGCCGCGCCAGTTGTCGTCGGTCTCGGCGATGGCGCTGGCGATGATGCCCAGGAAGATCGGCGTCACCAGCGGCACGCGGTCCAGCCACCAGCACACGGCCATGGCGCCGCTCAGCGCGATGAACACGCGCACGCCGTACACCAGCGCATCCTGCGCCCACAGGCGCCTTGCCCACCCTGCCATTGCCGTTTTCAAGATCGCATCAACCCCGGAGAGAGAAAGAAAAAACCATGGCGCGGGCCCGCGCCGGATGGCGGGAACCCAAGCAGATTCCATACCACGGCACGCAGCCCCTCCCGTGCCGCGCCCAATCCCCCGCCGTCAGCCGGTGTTGCGCAGCCCGGCCGCGATGCCGTTGATCGAGATGTGGATGCCGGTCTGCACGCGCTCGTCGCCCTGCCCGCCGCGCCAGCGGCGCACCAGTTCGACCTGCAGGTGGTGCAGCGGGTCGATGTACGGAAAGCGGTGGCGGATCGACCGGGCCAGGGCGGTGTTGTGCGTCAGGCGGTGCTTGTCGCCGGTGATGCGGGTGAGCGCATCGGCCGTGCGCTGCCACTCGGCCTCGATGGCGCCGAAGACCTTCTTGCGCAGGCGCGTGTCGGCCACCAGTTCGCTGTAGCGCGAGGCCAGGGCCAGGTCGCTCTTGGCCAGCACCATGTCCATGTTGGACAGCAGCGTGCCGAAGAACGGCCACTGGCGGTACATCTTCTGCAGCAGGGCCATCTGCGCCTTGGGGTCCTGGCCGGGCTGCCTGACAAAGGCTTCCACCGCGGCGCCGAAGCCGTACCAGCCCGGCAGCGTGAGCCGGCACTGGCCCCAGCTGAAGCCCCAGGGAATGGCGCGCAGGTCTTCGATGCGCTGGCTGGGCTTGCGCGAGGCCGGGCGCGAGCCGATGTTCAGCTCGGCGATCTCGCGGATGGGCGTGGAGTTGAAGAAGTAATCGGTGAAGCCCGGGGTGTCGTACACCAGCGCGCGGTAGGCGCCCATGCTGGCCACCGACAGCTGCGCCGCCGCCTCCAGGAAGTCCTTGGTGGCGGGCTTGGTGGGCTGCAGCAGCGTGGCCTCCAGCGTGGCGGCGACCAGGGTTTCCAGGTTGCGCCGGCCGATCTCGGGGTTGGCGTATTTGGAGGCGATGACCTCGCCCTGCTCGGTCAGGCGGATCTGCCCGCGCACGGTGCCGGGCGGCTGCGCCAGGATGGCCTGGTAGCTCGGGCCGCCCCCGCGGCCCACGGTGCCGCCGCGGCCATGGAACATGCGCAGCTGGATGCGGTGGCTGGCCGCCAGTTCGTCGAACAGCTCCACCAGCGCGATCTCGGCGCGGTACAGCTCCCAGCTGCTGGTGAAGATACCGCCGTCCTTGTTGCTGTCGCTGTAGCCCAGCATGATGTCCTGCTCGGCGCCGCTGGCCTGCACCATCGCGGCGAAGCCGGGCACGGCGTACAGCTCGCGCATGATGGGCGCGGCGTTGCGCAGGTCTTCGATGGTCTCGAACAGCGGCACCACGATGAGGTCGGTGGTGGCGGCGCGAGCGCCGCTGCCCGGCACGGGCGGCACGGCATCGAGCGTGCCGTGCATCAGCCCCACTTCCTTTTGCAGCAGCAGCACTTCGAGCAGGTCGCTCACGGTTTCGGTGTGGCTGATGATGTAGTGGCGGATGGCCTGCGGGCCGAAGCGCTCGCGCATCTGCCGCGCCGTCTCGAAGATGGCGATCTCGCCCGTGGTGTGCTCGGAATACGTGGCGCCCACCACGCGCAGCGGCCGGGCATCGGCCAGCAGGCGCAGCAGCAGCGCGCGGCGGTCGGCCTCGGGCAGGGCCGCGTAATCGGGCTCCACGCGCGCCGTGGCCAGCAGCTCGGCGATCACCTTCTCGTGCTGGTCGGAGCTTTGGCGCAGGTCCACGGTGGCCAGGTGAAAGCCGAACACCTCCACCGCGCGCACCAGCGGGTGCAGGCGCTCGGCGGCCAGCGCCGCGCCGCGGTGCGAGCGCAGCGAGGCCTCGATCACGCGCAGGTCGGCCAGAAAGGCCTCGGCATCGGGATAGGGGTTCTGCGGCGCGACGGCATGGCGCGCGGCCTCGCCGCCGGTCAGGTTGCGCAGCGTGGCGGCCAGCCGGGCGTAGATGCCGGTGAGCGCGCGGCGGTACGGCTCGTCCTGGCGGTGCTCGCTGTGGTCGGGCGAGCGCTCGGCCAGGGCCTGCATGTCGGGCGAGACCTGCACCAGCCGGGCCGACAGCGACAGCTCGCCGCCCAGGAAGTGCACCTCGGTCAGGTAGTGGCGCAGCGCCACCTCGGCCTGCCGGCCCAGCGCCAGCGAGAGCGTGGCCGCGCTGACGTTGGGGTTGCCGTCGCGGTCGCCCCCGATCCACTGGCCCATGCGCAGGAAGCTCGCCACGGGCTGGTTGCCCAGTTCGCGCTCCAGATCGGCATAGATCTTGGGGATCTCGCGCAGGAAGGTCGATTCGTAGTACGACAGCGCGTTCTCGATCTCGTCGGCCACGGTGAGCTTGGTGTAGCGCAGCAGGCGCGTCTGCCACAGCTGGGCCACGCGGGCGCGCAGCCGCGCCTCGTTGGCCGCCAGCTCGCGCGGGGTGAGCGCGTCCTTGGCGCTGTTGTACAGCTGGGCGCGCACCTGGATGTCGCCGCGCTCGGCCAGCAATTGGGCGATGTCGCGCTCGGCATCCAGGATGCTCTTGCGCTGCACCTCGGTCGGGTGGGCGGTGAGCACCGGCGCCACGTAGCTCCTGGCCAGCGTCTGCGAGATGGTGCGCGGCGCGATGCCCGCCCAGCGCATGCGCGCCAGCGCCACCTCGATGCTGCCCTCCTGGGCGCTGCCTGCGCGCTCGTGCACGGTGCGGCGGCGGATGTGGTGGCGGTCCTCGGCCAGGTTGGCCAGGTGGCTGAAATAGGTGAAGGCGCGGATCACGCTGACCGTCTGGTCGCCCGACAGGCCCTTGAGCAGCTTCTTGAGCGCCTTGTCGGCCTCCTGGTCGGCATCGCGTCGAAAGGCCACCGACAGCTTGCGCACCTGCTCCACGAGGTCGTAGGCGGCGACCCCTTCCTGCTCGCGGATCACGTCGCCCAGGATGCGGCCCAGCAGCCGGATGTCCTGGATCAGCGGCAGGTCCTTGTCGGTCCTGCGAGGGGCGGCCGGTGCGGGCGCGGCGTCGGTCTTGCGGGGGGTCGCGTTCATGCGGAAAAGGTCTCCTGCGCGCTCGGGCGCATTATGGACAGAGGGCGGCGGCTGCTGCGGGCCCATGCTAGCATCCCCGCTGCCCGCGCCGCCCGGCGCACCCGCCCCGCGCACCCCCCGGCCTTGCGCCCGTGCCCGGCGGCCCTCCTACCGCGATGAACCCCTTCGAAACCCCCACCCATTTCCCCTTCGTGATCGCCACCCGCGAAAGCCGCCTGGCCCTGTGGCAGGCCGAGCACGTGCGCGCCCTGCTGCAGGCACGCGGCCACACCGTGACGCTGCTCGGCATGACCACCAAGGGCGACCAGATCCTGGACCGCACGCTCAGCAAGGTGGGCGGCAAGGGCCTGTTCGTGAAGGAGCTGGAAGTGGCGCTGGAGGAAGGCCGCGCGCACATCGCCGTGCATTCGCTGAAAGACGTGCCGATGGAGCTGCCCGACGGCTTTCACCTGGCCGCCGTGATGGAGCGCGAGGACCCGCGCGATGCCTTCGTCTCGAACCGCTTCGCGCGCCTGGCCGACCTGCCCCAGGGCGCGGTGGTGGGCACCTCCAGCCTGCGCCGCCAGGTGCTGCTGCAGGCCCTGCGGCCCGACCTGAAGATCGAGCCGCTGCGCGGCAACCTCGACACCCGCCTGCGCAAGCTCGACGAAGGGCTGTATGACGCCATCGTGCTCGCCGCCGCGGGCCTGAAGCGCCTGGGCCTGGACGACCGCATCCGCGCCACGTTCGAGCCCGCCGAGATGCTGCCCGCCGCCGGCCAGGGCGCGCT
>NZ_BAAJYS010000262.1:0-4849 GCF_057543315.1 Acidovorax sp. KPB24-07 | reverse complement strand
TGCCTGTGCCTGTGCCTGTGCGCCGGGGCCGGCCCCCATCTGTACGCGCGGATTCTCCCGATGGGGCTCCCGGCTCGAAGCGCCCGGCACCGCCCCTGGTGCGGTCAGCGCGTGCGGCGCCATCCCTTCCGGCCTGTTGGACGGCAACGCCACCTCGCGGTGCGGCTGTGCTGCCCCGGGCACTGCCCGCGGGTCTGCAGCAGCATGGGCCTGCATTGGGGGTTGGCCAGGAACGCTGGGCAGCGCTGCCCGCGGGGCATGCACCCGCTCCTCCGCGCGCCCGGCGTTCTGGAATTCACGCGCCCCCTGGGGTCGCTGCGGAGGCACCATGGCCTGAACCTGCGGCGATGGCACCACGGCAGACTGGCCTGGCGGCACAAGATGCCGGTCCTGGCCCGGAGCGTGCGGCAGCATGGCCGCCTGCGCCATGGCATGGTGGTCGCGGTCTGGCGGGACACGCGATGCCATCGGATTCATGGCCGGCATCGGAGCGGCCGGCGCTGCCGGCATCGCGGCCGCCACGGCCGCAGGACGGCCGCCGTCCGGCGCACGCTCGTAGATGTTGTTCACGGTGACGCGGTTGTGGATGTTCTCCACCACCGTGCGGGACTGCGAGATGTAGGTGTTGCCCCGGTACACCACGGCGGGACGCACCACCGGCGGCGGTGGCAAGGGCGCGCCCTGGGCCCAGGCCGCGCGCTCCGGTGGCCGACCCCAGTTGACGCCCCAGGCATCCCAGCCCCAATGGTGGTGGTGCGATGCGACCGCGCCCACCAGCACGCCGGCGCCGAAGGCCAGCGCGCCCACGGCCACGGGGTCGGGCCCCACGGCCACCCCTGACGAATAGACCGGGGCGGGCGCGGCCCAGCGATAGCTCGAGTACAGCGGCACCGGCGTGCCATAGACCACCTGCGGGTCATAGCGCGGCACGTACACCGCCTGGACGTCGGCCGGTTCGATGGAGATGTAGGTGGGCGGCGGCACCACCACCGTGGGCCCGCTATAGACGGCCACGGGTTGCTGCAGGTCCGCCGGTGGCGGTGGGCTCGGCTGCGCGGCCGTGACGGTGGCCACGCGCAGGTGCGGCGAGCTTTTGAGCGTGCCCGCCTTGCTGGCGCGCGAGCGCATGACCTGGATGGCGTTCATCACGTCCGTCGGGTCGTTGTAGTAGGCCTTGCCCAGCGCCACCGTCCAGGGCAGGTTGGAGGCCATCTGCTCCAGCACGTTCGGGAAGGCGGTCAGCGACTTGATGCTCGGGTCCCACGGTTGCTGGTCCACCGCATCCGTCAGCGCGGCAGCCTTCAGCGACGGGTTTTGCCCCAGCCAGGTTTCCGCGGCCGTGACTTGGTCGGGGTAGGTCGCACCGGCCAGCACCTGCGCCACCAGCTTGTCCGGATACAGCGCGATGGGAGCAACCATCTGGTAGAGCGCATCCGCGCTGGGAGGCGTGTAGCGGACGGCCACGGGCGCGGCCTCCGGCGCAGCCACGGGCGCTGCCGCGGCGGATGGCGCGGGCGGCGGCACCCTCGGAGAAGCGTTCTGGCGATTGCAGGCGGTCAGGGCGCAAACGGCGATGAGCGACAGCGCCATGCCGCGCGATGCGCGCTGCAGGCCCGCAGTGCGGAGGGATGTGGGTGCGGTCGCCGCCGGTTGGAGCGGCAAGGCGGCGTGGGTTTGGGAAGCACGGGGGTCTGCAAGGGGCGCCATGGTTTTTCTCCTGAACCATCCACCGTGGGCCGATGCGAAAACCCGGTCCGGCGTGCGTCGGCACTTCGTCGGCAGATGGTCTCTTCAGAACGGCACGTTATGCCTCGCGTTGACCGCCAGTTGTAGGCCAATGTTCGTCGCGCGCTGTCGGCCCTCGCCCCGGTGCCAGTCACTGCGAAGGCTGGAAGCAGCGTTTTTCGCGGTTAATGGCAGTGCGGGAGGCGACTTTTCCCTTTGAAGGCACCAGCCAGCCACCGGACGCAGCGATAGGCCGAACAACGATTGGTTACCAATGCGCCGAGAAAGCCGCCCCGCTCACGGCAACAGTTCGAGCGCCTGCAGGTAGGCGGGCTGCAGCATCAGTTCGTCCCACGGCTGCGGCAGCGTCTCCGGCAGCAGCGCCACGCGGCGGGATTCGCTGTCGGGGCTGGCATGCCAGCGGCCATCGTCACGGGCCTGCTGCAATCCCGCCAGCAGTTCGTCCAGCGCTTCGCCTTGGCGGTCGCCCTCGCCCACGAGGCTCTGGTTGCACAGCAGCACCAGGTCGCAGCCCGCATCGAGCGCCGCCACGGCCGCATCGGTGTAGCTCACCGTCTGGCCCTCGATGCGGCGCGCGCCTTCCATGCTCAGGTCGTCGCTGAAGACCGCCCCGTCGAAACGCAGTTGCTGGCGCAGGATGTCCTGCAGCCAGCGCCGCGAAAAACCCGCCGGCCGGCTGTCCACCTTGGGATAGATCACGTGGGCAGGCATCACGCTGGTGAGCGTGCTCGACAGCCAGGGGTACGGCGCCGCGTCGTCAGCCAGCAGGGCTTTCAGGCTGCGCGGGTCCACGGGAATGTCCGTGTGCGAATCGGCGCGAACGAAGCCATGCCCCGGAAAGTGCTTGCCGCAATTGGCCATGCCCGCCTGCAGCAGACCGTGCATGAGGCTCTTGGCCAGCAGGGCCACCACGCGCGGATCGCGGTGGAAGGCCCGGTCGCCGATCACGCTGCTGCGGGAAGCGCCGGGCCGCTGCACGCGTCCCGCGTTGCCTCGGGGCGCCTCATCGGACCAGTCGAGGTCCAGCACCGGCGTGAAGCTGAAGTCCACGCCGCACGACCGCAGCTCGCTGCCCAGCACGTAGCCGGCGGCGGTCGCCGCATTGGTGGCGCGCAGCGCGCCGCTGCCGGGCACGGCCTTGGCGCCCCGGCCGTCGCCCTGCATCCACAGCTCGCCGAACGCCCGCATGGGCGGCAGCTGGGTGAAGCCATCGCTGCGAAAGCGCTGCACGCGGCCGCCTTCGTGGTCCACGCAGATCAGCAGATCGTCCCGCACGGCCTTGATGGCGCTGGTGAGCGCCAGCAACTGGGCGCGATCCTGCCAGTTGCGCGTGAACAGGATCACGCCGCCCGTGAGCGGGTGGGCCAGGCGGCGGCGGTCCGCCGCGGTGAGTTCGGTGCCGGCAACGTCGAGGATGAGGGGGGCGTGTTCGAAAGTCATGGCCAGGGGTTCACTCACTTTTTAATAGCAATCCAGGCAATACCGCATTGCGGTGGGACCTTATTTCTTTTCGACCACGCAAAAGCTCGCCGCGTAGTCGGATTCGTCGGTCACGCTCAGGTGGCACTGCAGGCCCTGGGCCTCGAACCATTCCTTGAGCGCGCCGTGCAGCACGATCACCGGCTGCCCGCTGGGCAGCTTGGCCACCTCGCAGTGCCGCCAGGTCATGGGCATGCGCATCCCCATGCCGATGGCCTTGCTGAAAGCCTCCTTGGCCGAGAACCGGGTGGCGAGGTAGCGCACGCCGCGTTCGGGCCAGCGCGCGCCACGCTCGCGCCAGGTGGACAGCTCGCCCTCGGCCAGCACCTTCTCGGCGAAGCGGTCGCCGTGGCGCTCCAGGCTGGCGCGGATGCGGCGGATGTCGCAGATATCGGTGCCGATGCCGTAGATCATGTTTCAGGGTCCAATCTGCCTCCAAGGCATGAAAATCGCCGGCATATTGCTATCAAATCAGGAGCATTTGGCAGCCATGCCCTCTTCGATGCAGCGCTGGTAGGCCTGCACCGTGGCGGCATAGCCCAATTCCAGCGCGTCGGCGATGAGCGCGTGGCCGATGGACACCTCCAACAATCCGGGCACGCCCTGCACGAAGGCGGCCAGGTTGTCGCGGTTCAGGTCGTGCCCGGCGTTCACGCCCAGGCCGGCATCCAGGGCGGCCTGGGCCGCCGCGCGGTAGCGCTCCAGTTCGGCGGCCTGGCCTCCGGTGCCCCAGGCGGCGGCATAGGGCTCGGTGTACAGCTCCACGCGGTCGGCGCCCACGGCGCGGGCGGCGGCCATCTGGGCGGGCAGCGGGTCCATGAACAGGCTCACGCGCACGCCCAGTCGGCGGCATTCGGCGATCAGCGGCGCCAGCCGCTCGGCATCCTGCGGAAAGCTCCAGCCGTGGTCGCTGGTGAACTGGTCTTCGCTGTCGGGCACGAAGGTGGCCTGCTGCGGCCGCACCTCGCGGATGAAATCCATGAGGTTCTGCGACGGGTTGCCCTCGATGTTGAATTCGCGGTCCGGCCAGTCCTTCATCAGCGCGGCCAGGTCGTGCACGTCGCCAGCCCGGATGTGGCGCTCGTCCGGCCGCGGATGCACCGTGATGCCCTGGGCGCCCGCCTGCAGGCACAGCAGCGAAGCGCGCGTGACGCTGGGAATGCCCAGGTGGCGCGTGTTGCGCACCAGGGCCACCTTGTTGACATTGACCGACAGGGCGGTGCGGGCGGGAGCGGCGGAGGAAAGGGTCATAGCGATTGCAGGTCCATCATGAGCTGGCGCGTGCGCAGCACCGGGCTGCCGCAATGGTATTGCAGCAGCGTGCGCAACTGGGGTTTGAGTTCGGCCGCCATCGGCGTGCCGGCCTGGGCGATCACGCGCAGCGTGGCGGTGTAGCTGGCGCCCTCGCCCGCCTCCAGCGCGCGCTGCAGCGCCAGCCATTGCGCGCCGGCCAGCGTGGCCCGGTCGGTGGCCGTCGCGGCGCGCAGCCCGGCCTCGGGGCACCAGCGTGTACCGGGTGGGTGGCTGCAAGGGCGCCAGCGTGACCGGTTTCGGCCCCCAGGCTGGGCAGCAGCCCGATCTCGCGCAGCAGCAGCAGTTCGAAGCTGCGCAGCACGGGTTCGAG
>NZ_BAAJYS010000261.1:0-4929 GCF_057543315.1 Acidovorax sp. KPB24-07 | reverse complement strand
CCGTGGCGGAATGCACGTCCACGCGGGTGCCGGGAAAGCTCGGCGCGCTCAGGTTGCCGCTTTTGACTTGGGGCGAGATTTGGGTCACGCCAGCGCGCAGGCTCAGCGTGCCGGCGACTTGTGCGCTGGCCGTGCCGCAGACGGCAGCGCGGCGATCGCCACGCAGGCCAGAAAGCAGGCAAAAACGTCCAACAGGCCCAGCGTGACCTGCGCCGCCGCCCCGATAAGCGCCGAGACGATGGACGCAAAAATCAGGTTGCTCACATTGCGGACCTGCACATAGCGCCGGATGCGCGGGTCGATCTTTTTCAGCTGCGCGAACAGCTCGCGGTAGCCCGGCGTGTCGAACACCGTCTCCTTGAACTTGACCACGATGAAGATCTTGAGCGACAGCAAGAAGCTGCCCGTGGTGAGCAGGCCCGTGAACAGGCTGGCTCGGATCTTCTCGCCATAGAACTGCATGGCCCCATCGGCGTCGGGCACTCCAAAGACCACACCGGCCACCACGGCGGCCGAGAACAGCAGCGCCTGGAGCACATACCGCCTCATCGCATCGGCATCTCGAAAATGTGGCGGTGCTCGCGGCACTGCCGCAGCAGTTCCTCGACCACCCAGGCGGTGGAAAAGCGTGTCACGTCCAGCTGGTCGAGCCTGGAAGCCAGCTGGTCATAGTCGTATTCGCCGAAATTTTCCGGGTTGTCCAAGATGGAAATCACTTTCTCGACGCCATGGGCATCCACCCCTTCGATGCGGCCGCGCTGGGGGCGCTCCGCCCTCACACACGCCTGGATGGCCGCCGCCAGCATTTTGCCGGGCGTGCCCGCCACGAAGGTGATCTTGCTCGCGCGGTTCTTGATGTAGGCCGTGTGGGCTTTGAACTGCGCCTGCGGCACCTCGGGCGTGGCGACCACGTATTCGAAACTCTTCACCTTCTCCAGTTCTTCGATCATGGACTGCAGCGCCTCTTGCCGCACCAGCACTTCCCAGGAGAAGCGGGCATTGTGCTCGCGTCGGATTTTGACGCGCCGCGCCTCGGTCAACTCACTGCCACCAGCCGCCGCGATTTTCTCGGCGATCGCCTGCTCCTTGTACTGGTTGAAATGGGTGCCGGCCAGGTGGCAGAAGGTGCTCACGCTGCAGGAGTGGTGGTAGTACTGGTACATGCCCGCCCCCGTGCGCTTGTGCAGCACGAAGAAGTTGAAATCCATCAGGCTGGCGTCGCGACGCACCTGCGCCACGCGCATCAGGATGTTGGTGGGCGCGCGGACCAGTTCGCAATAGGTCTTGTGGTCCTTGACGGTGATGACCACGCCCACGTGGTAGTCGGGGTCCGCGGAATCGTTCAGGAAGAACAGGCGCTGCCCATCCGCGGGCGCGCTGGGATCGTAGCCCCGGGCGGAAAGGGCCTGCGCGAAGGTCTCCAGCGACAGGGGGCCCTGCGGTTGAAGGACAAACCGGAATCCCATGAATTTGACTCGCATTGCTTTGCCTCCTGAAGGGTTGCATGGCCAGCGTGTGTACCCCTTGGCAGGTGTGAGGCGGCGGGCGATGGATGCGGAGCCAAGGGGCGGGACAGTTGGCTTCGCGGTGGAGTGGAAAACGTGTCTCGGCCCGTGCATGGCCTGGGTTGGCCGAGGTACGGTGGGGTGTCTCACGCTGAGTTGGCCCATGTGCCACCCAGGTCATCAGCACGGCGCGAGGGACGGGAGAGAACTTGAAAGACTGTACTTAAAAACAGTGTTTCGGACAACCTGAAATCCCCGAGCGCCAGTGGAGGAATGAATCAGCGCGCAGCCAGTCGTCCCGGGCAACGCTGGAATCGGCGGGTCACGGCAGGCAGCCATCCGGCCACAAGCCGCCGTTCATTTGCCACAGTTGGACTTCCTTTGAATCTTGAATCTTGAATCTGGATGTGGCAAATGGGTGTCGTCCGCTGCAAACCAATCACCGCCCCGATCTGGGTCCGGATAGCCATTGCGCTCGTCCTGGCGTGCGCCTCGACCTTCGTGGCGCTTTGGGTGACATCGGGGGGTTTGGATCCCCAGAACAAAGGCATGCTGTTGGCCGCCATCCTGGTCGTTCCTTTGGCTCTGGCTGCAAAGCTGGATTGGCCGTCAGGCGCTTCCGTCGCGTTGGCGGGCGTGACCTACTTCCTGTTCTGGATGGGTGCGGTCTGGTGGGTGACGCATCCAAAGACAATGGACAGCGCGTGAACTGCGGGTGCCAAGACTTGGCGAACGCTGGTTGTGGTCAGTCCTCACAGCAGAAACTTGAAGCGAAAATGGAACGAGCCAAGAACGGTCGCAGAGTGGCAATAAGTCTTGTGTGCTGGCTCTTTTCCAGCGTTGGCGTGTTGATGTCGCTAACGATGATCGTGGGCTCATCGATGGTTGCCGTGATTGCCGATCCCGCTTCGGCATTCAGGGGAACGGAGTTCTACCTTGGAATGCAGCTGCCTTCGCTTGGTTGGCACTGATCGTGATGAACCTCGCCTGGCTGAGGGAAGAGCGAACGTCCCTGGCATCGGGCGTTCGCATGAAACCCTAATGACTCTATGTCCTCTCAATTCAGTTGCTGCCCTGAATTGCTTCTGATCTAAGGCGAGCTCCAACTGTGGCTTCGATGATCCTATCGCGCAACGTTTCAGCTTTGTCCTGCTTAGACACCAAAACGTCGAGATGCCGAGCTATCTGTTCGAGAGCTTTCTTTGTCCCAAAGCTGTCCTCAAGGAACTTAGACGCATCGGCTCGGCTTGCCGCCCCCGTGAGCTTCGCGACGATGTCAGCCAAATCTAGCCTTGCCTCAGGAGTAAGCTCCTCCCTCGAACGCCTGCGTAAGACTTTGATCTCGATCTCCGCCCCAGACTCACTAAGTCGAGCGAGTTCCTCTTCGGACATTCGATCGAGTGCGGCGGCTAGCCGCCGCAGGGCGGAGGCTGCGAGAGTCGATGAGGTGCTCATATGCCTCCCAGCAAGTTGGAGAACTCGCCGACGACCGCCTCTATCTCGTGGACGATGTCAGAGTGCGTGTTGTTCGTATATGCGTTGAGCACGACTGGCACGAGGTTCTGAGGTGCGTCGGCGAAGATGGTCTTGTTCTCACGGAAGTTGTTGTCCAGCGTTTTCACGCCGAGGCGCTTGGTCTGGGAGATGAATTGCCGTTGTGCCGAGATGGGCTGGCCGCTAGTGATTTGAATCATAGTAAAGATGACACCGAGGATATGGGGAGAGATTGAGTCCTCCTCGTCGGGACCCGCATATTCATTAAAGTCCTCGACAAGCTCTCTGACGCTGCGTTGCAGGTAGTCAATGCCCAACGTCGAAAGGTAGTCGGGCTTGGCGGGGATCAGGATGTGTTCGCTAGCAACGATCGCGTTCTTTGTGACGATGTTGAAGTTAGGCGGGCAGTCAATGAGGACGATGTCGTAGTCCGCGCTGTTGGCGATCGACGCCAGGGCCTGTCGAAGCTGCCCATGAACCTTCAGGTAGTTGCGCTTCGCCGCTGTCATATTGGCCCCGCCAAGTAGGAGGGCTAGGTCGAGATCGACGTTGATCAATCCGAGGTGCGAGCAGATCAGGTCAATCTTTCCTCCTTCGCCATTTGCAAGTCGTCTATTAACGGCCGGGGGAGTGATGATGAAGTCGTTCAATGCAGGCGGTTCTTGGCCTTGGCTAATCGCGTCGAACCAGGATTTAATTGTCTTGCCTGCCTTGTAATTCTCGTCCCAGTCGTCGGGGGTGACGAATGAGAAAGTGAGGCTGGCTTGGGCATCGGTGTCTATCAACAAGACCTTTTTCCCTCGCCAAGCCAACTCGCTAGCGATGTTTGAGGTGACTGTAGTCTTGCCGACGCCGCCCTTGTAGTTGATAACGGAAACAATGTGCATGGATTCTCCCTCGATTAATCGATGTAATAAACGAGTTGTACTCGCCCTCCGCGTTGCGCATGCATCTCGTCTGCTTAAGTAACCCCTTGTCGGCTGATCAACCAGCTATTGGAGTGACCTGCAGACGATTGCCCGCTGCATTGCTATTGTGCGCGCATTAGATAGTCGGAAAATAAGGGTTCGCGCCAGTCGGTAGATTCAACCCGCCGCCGTAGTGCATCGTTGTCAACAGCGCCGAACGGAATCGATTGGATAAGGCGTTCACGAGCCCCCAAGCTGCACCCGCAACATCTGCGCCACAGCCAGCGCCGTCGCCAACGCCGCCCCCCGGTGCGCGCTGGTAAACGCCACCGCCCTGCCCTGCACTTCCTCCAGCCTCGACCCATCCCCCACCAGCGCCTCCGCCACGGCGACCCCCTCGGCCATGTCCTTCACCCGCAGCGCCGCCCCCGCTTCGCACGCCAGCCATGCCGCCTCGGCAAAGTTGAACGTGTGCGGCCCCGTCACCACCGGGCAGCCGCAGGCCGCCGCCTCAATCAGGTTCTGGCCGCCCAGCGGCGCGTAGCTGCCGCCCAGCAGGGCCGCGTGCGAGAGGCCGTAGTACAGCGCCATCTCGCCCAGCGAGTCGCCCAGCCACACGTCGGCGGTGCCGGGTGCGGCGCCCCAGGTGCTGCGGGGCGACACGGTCAGGCCGGCGGCCTCGATCAGCTCCCGCACCTGGGCGAAGCGCTGGGGGTGGCGTGGCACCACCAGCCATTGCACGGGAAGGGCTGCTGCCGATGCCCCTGTGCTGGACACTCCTGAATTGATAGCAGAATGCCCTAGTGTTATTTGCGCTGGAGTCCGTTTTGACTGCAAGGCCTCCAGCCACATCGCTTCTTCGCCCTCGCGGCTGCTGGCCAATAGGACCACGCGGCGGCCGGTGGCGTCGCGCCATTCGCGGCCTTGCGCCAGTTGGGCGGCGTCGGGCACCACGTCGAACTTGAGGTTGCCGAACACGCCCTGCACGCGGGCGCCGGCCGCGCGCAGGCGCTCGGCGTCGG
>NZ_BAAJYS010000260.1:0-4939 GCF_057543315.1 Acidovorax sp. KPB24-07 | reverse complement strand
CGGCGCGCGACGGGTGCCCAGGCCGACGCGGGCCAGGCCGGCGGCCACTTTCTGGTGTTCGAGGCCGATGCGCTCTATGCCTCGCCGGTGGACAGCGTGGTCGGCGTGGTGGAGCTGCCGCAGCCCACCATCGACGAACTGGTGCGCGGCCGGACCGCCGTGATGCCGTGGCGCGGCAAGACGCTCAAGGTGGTCAGCCTGCCCTCGCTCAACGGCCGGCCCGGCGCCGAGCCGCCGCGCATGGCCATCCTGCTGCAGCCCGACCCGGCCGAGCACGCCACCGTGGGCATCGCGATTGCCCGGCTGTGCGACTGGCTGCCGGCCCATCGCGCCGATGTGCGCGAAATGCGGCTCGGCTCGGTGGGCGAGTTCCGCATGGTCACGCACCAGCACGATGGCGTCAGCGCCAGCATGGTCGTGGTCGACCTGGGCCAGTTGGCCTACCTGCTCGGCTGACGCCCCCAACCCTTCTCCCCAAGGACCTCCCATGACCCCAGCCAGGCCCCCCGAGAACGAAGCGCAGCGCCTGCGGGCGCTGCAGGCGCTGATGCTGCTCGATACGCCCCCGGAGGAGCGCTTCGACCGATTCGTGCGGTTCGCGGCCGAACAGCTGGACGCCCCGATCGCCCTGATGAGCCTCATCGACGGCCAGCGGCAATGGTTCAAGTCGCGCGTCGGGCTCGACGTGCCGCAGACCAGCCGCGACGTGTCGTTCTGCGCCCACGCCATCCTGCAGCCGGACCTGTTCGTGGTGGAGGATGCGAACCTCGACGCGCGCTTTGCCGACAATCCCATGGTGACCCAGGCCCCGAACATCCGCTTCTACGCCGGCGCCCCGCTGTGCGCGCCGACCGGCGAGCGCCTGGGTACGCTCTGCATCATCGACACCAAGCCCCGCAGCCTCACCGCCACCGAGCGGGCCGTGCTGCGGGCGCTGGGCACCCTGGCCAACGAAACCATTGCCGGCAAAGACCAAGACGCATGACCCGTCCTCCCCCCCTGCCCCTCCTCTTGCTGGTGGAGCCGCAATTCGTGCTGCGCCGCACGATCGTCTCGGTGGCGCGCGACCTCGGCCTGGTGGACTTTCACGAAGCCACCAGCGTGGCGCGGGCCCTGCCCATGCTGGCGGCCCAGCCCTTTTTCGGCCTGGTGCTCGATTGCGACGATGCCGCCGCCTCCACCGACCTGCTGGCGCGACTGCGCGGCGGAGCGTTCGCCTGCGCGGCCGACGTGCCGGTGCTGGCCATGTCCTCGCTGCCCGACCCGGAACGCGATGCCTGGCGCGCCGCCATCGGCGTCACGGGCACGCTGCGCAAGCCCTTCAAGATCGGGGCACTGCTCGAATCGGTGCAAACCATGGCGGGGCGCAGGCCATGACCGCGCGGCCCCCCTGCGTGGTGGTGCGCGCGTCCCGGGCAGGCGCCGGCGCCGCGCCCACCTTCATCGACCCGCTGGGAGACTGCCGCCCGTGCCACCGCTGAGTTCGATCCCCCGCCCCGAAGACACAGACCAGGCGCTCGAACGGGAACGCCAACGCATCTGCGCCCTGCAGACCACCGGCCTGCTGGAGACGCCGGACAGCGACGGCTTCGACCGCATCACGCGGCTGGCAAGCGCCCTGTTCGGCGCCCCCATCGCGCTGGTGACGCTGGTGGACATCGAGCGCCAATGGCACAAGTCGCGCGTGGGCCTTTCCGCGCGCGAGCTGCCGCGCTCGGTGGCCTTTTGCCACCACACCATCCAGTCCGCCGACGTCATGGTGGTCGAGGACACCCTGCTGGACGAACGCTTCGTCCACAACCCGCTGGTGACCGGCGAGCTGGGCGTGCGCTTTTATGCGGGCGCCCCGCTGGTGCTGCCCGGCGGCCAGGCGCTGGGCGCGCTCTGCATCCTGGACCAGCACCCGCGCACCTTCGATGCCGCGCAGTGCCGGCAGCTCCAGGACCTGGCTGCGCTCGCCATGAACGAGATCGCGCTGCAGCGCACGGCCGGGCGCATCAACGAGATCACCAGCCTGTACAACCGGGCCCAGCTCGTGCAGGACCTGATGAGCCAGTGCACCCAGACGCCGGGCGAGACGCGCACGCTCGTGCTGCTGGACGTGATCCGCGACCGCGACCTGCAGCAGGCCGTGCGCGCCATCGGCATCGCCCCGCTGGAGGCCGGCCTGCGCGACGTAGCGCTGCACCTGGCCCAGGCCCTGGGCCCGGGGGTGCAGCTGTACCACGCATCCGAAACCCGGTTTGCCTATCTGCTCCCCGAGGACGGCGCGCAGCCGCAGGAGCAGGAGCAAGCCGTGCTGCGGGTGCAGCGCCACCTGCAGGAAGCGTTCCGCATCAGCCGCGTCGTGCTGGAGCTGCACCTGGTGGCGGGCCTGGCGCGCTTCACGCTCGACGCCGAATCCGCGGGCGACGTGCTGCGCCGCGCGACCTCCGCCCTGCACCAGGCGGACGAGCTGAACCGCGCCTTGGTCTGGTACGCCCCCGAGTCCGACACCGCCCACCGCCGCGCGTTCGCGCTGGTGCGCGGCCTGACGCAAGGCCTGGCGGAGGGCGAGTTCCGCCTGGTGTACCAGCCCCAGTTCGAGGTGCGCCAGCAGCGCTTTTCCGGCGTGGAGGCGCTGATCCGCTGGCGCCACCCGCGCCACGGCAATGTCTCGCCCGCCGAGTTCATCGAGCAGGTGGAGCAGACGGCGCTGATCCATCTGCTCACCGAATGGGTGCTGCACACGTCACTGGCCCAGTTGGCGGAATGGAACCGCCAGGGCCTGCAGCTGACCATGGCGATCAACGTGTCCGCCCGCAACCTGGAGCATCCGGACTTCGCCCTGGTGCTGCGCAATGCCATCGCGCTGCACGGCGTGGCGGCGCAGCAGCTGCACATCGAATGCACCGAGAACGTCGCCCTGACCGGCCGGGCCACGCAGCGCGTGCTGGAGGAGATCCGCGCCATGGGCCTGAAGGTGTCGCTGGACGACTTCGGCATCGGCTACTGCAACCTGTCGTGCCTGCGCGGGCTGCCGGCGGAAATGCTCAAGCTCGACCAGTCGCTCGTGATGCCCATCGCCCACGACATGCAGGCCTGGACGCTGCTGCGCACCATCATCTCGCTGGGCCAGCGCCTGGGCTACCAGCTCGTGGCCGAAGGCGTGGAAACCCAGGAGATCCTGGACATGGTCTCCGAGGCGGGCTGCGACCTGGTGCAGGGCTACTTCCTGGCCTACCCCATGGAGGCCGGCGAGGTCGCGCCCTTCTTCGCCGCGCGGGCGGCGGCGGCACCGGGAAAGCTTTTCACGGCCGACGCGAAAGAACTTCACGCGAGCGCGGCCGCGCAGCCACCCGTTTGGCGGCTGGATTGACGTAGAGTGCCCCTTCAGCGGTGCCCGCCGGGGCCCCGCGGCACCCCATGACGATCGCCAACGCCCCTTCCCCCTCACCGTCCCCCGCCGCCGCCATCCGCGCGCGGCTGATCCCCGCGCTGCAGGCCGTGCTGCCCGCGCATGCGCTGCTGTGGCAGGCCGAGGACACCACGCCCTACGAATGTGACGGGCTCACCGCCTACCGCCAGCGCCCGCTGGCCGTGGCCCTGCCCGAGACCGAGGAGCAGGTGCAGGGCGTGCTGCGCGCCTGCCATGCGCTGTCGGTGCCCGTGGTGGCGCGCGGGGCCGGCACCGGGCTGTCGGGCGGGGCCATGCCGCACGCCCTCGGGGTGACGCTGTCGCTCGCCAAGTTCAACCGCATCCTGCGCATGGACCCGGTGTCGCGCACCGCCGTCGTGCAGTGCGGCGTGCGCAACCTGGCCATCAGCGAGGCCGCTGCGCCCCACGGGCTGTACTACGCGCCCGACCCGAGCAGCCAGATCGCCTGCACCATCGGCGGCAACATCGCCGAGAACTCCGGCGGCGTGCACTGCCTGAAGTACGGCCTCACGGTGCACAACGTGCTGCGCGTGCGCGGCTTCACCATGGAGGGCGATCCCGTCACCTTCGGCAGCGAAGCGCTGGATGCGCCCGGCTACGACCTGCTGGCCGCGGTGATCGGCAGCGAGGGCATGCTGGCCGTGGCCACCGAGGTCACGGTGCGCCTCATCCCCAAGCCGCAGCTGGCGCGCTGCATCATGGCCAGCTTCGACGACGTGCGCCGGGCCGGCGATGCGGTGGCGGCCATCATCGCGGCCGGCATCATTCCGGCGGGCCTCGAAATGATGGACAAGCCCATGACCGCCGCGGTGGAGGACTTCGTCTGCGCCGGCTACGACCTCACCGCCGAGGCCATCCTGCTGTGCGAGAGCGACGGCACGCCCGAGGAGGTCCAGGAGGAGATCGGCCGCATGAGCGAGGTGCTGCGTGCGGCCGGCGCCACCGCCCTGACCGTGAGCCAGGACGAGGCCGAACGCCTGCGCTTTTGGAGCGGCCGCAAGAACGCCTTTCCGGCCAGCGGCCGCATCAGCCCCGACTACATGTGCATGGACTCGACCATCCCGCGCAAGCGGCTGGCCGACATCCTGCTGGCCATTGCCGCGATGGAAAAGAAATACGGGCTGCGCTGCGCCAACGTGTTCCACGCGGGCGACGGCAACCTGCACCCGCTGATCCTGTTCGATGCCAACGACCCCGACCAGCTGCACCGCTGCGAGCTGTTCGGCGCCGACATCCTGGAGACCAGCGTGGCCATGGGCGGCACGGTGACGGGCGAGCACGGCGTGGGGGTGGAAAAGCTCAACTCCATGTGCACCCAGTTCACCACCGAGGAGAACGCGCAGATGTTCGCGCTCAAGGCCGCCTTCGACCCGGCGGGCCTGCTCAACCCGGGCAAGGTGATCCCCACGCTCAACCGCTGCGCGGAGTACGGAAAGATGCTGGTGCGCGGCGGCCGGATCGCCCACCCGGACCTGCCACGGTTCTGAGCGGCGCGCGGCCGGGGGTGCCGGCGCGGGGCCG
>NZ_BAAJYS010000259.1:0-4945 GCF_057543315.1 Acidovorax sp. KPB24-07 | reverse complement strand
GTGGCAGGCATTCGATGCCGCCGGCCGACAGTGGGCGCCCCGGTGGTGGAAGGCTGGGCCCGGGCCAGCCAGCAGATGGCGGTGGCCCGCAGAACCTGAGGATGCAGGGGCAGTACCTGGACCGGGAAACGGGGTTGCACTACAACACGTTCCGGTATTTACGACCCAGACCTGGGGGGCGTTCACCACGCCTGATCCGATTGGGCTGGCGGGGGGACTCAACCTGCATGGGTATGCGCCAAATCCGATCGCTTGGGTGGATCCTTGGGGATGGATCAAATGTGGACTAACTGGTGATGAGGTTGGAAACGCTACAAATCTCCCAGTCGTTCGTCCCGGTAGTCCTCAATGGAAGAAAGCAGTTGAATCAATTAAGTCTGGCGGGAAATCCAATTTCCGAACCGCAAACAAGGCTGATGCTGAAAGCCTATTGAAAGCCGCCAAGGGAAATATTGAAAATAAGCCTACATACACGGAAACGCCTTATAAAAAGGGATATGAGCACCATCCAAATGAATCGCACACGGTGAATGCGCCAGAGAATAATATTCCCCATATAAAGTGGAAAGACTGGGAGAGCGGTAAGTCCTCCGGCGGAGCTGGACACGTGTTTTATGATGGAGAATGATATGGGGTGTCGATTCGACGAAGACAAATTTCCGGATGCATGGCGAATTAATTCATCGGATTGCAAAATTTCTGAAGGTGATAAGACGGCGCTTGTTTTTTTTTGATCCCGCTCAAAGCCTTGAGTTATGGAAAGTGCATATATCAAATGAATTTTTTCATTTGATGAAAATGCCTTTTGCCGACAAAGGGGTTCTGAGGAAATTGACTTTGGATTTTTCGAGCGAGGCGGAGGGAAGCCGTTTCTTTAAAAAAAGAATTGCGATCGTATGAATTGGTGATTTTCTTTTGGGGTGCTCGAAGCGCGTGCATGGTTCAGAAGAGTACTCTTGTCAATAACTGGACTGATTTTTTTTACCCGTCAGACGAGAGTTCTCTAATATTTATACCAAACAGTCGTAAAAAAATATTCTCTTATGAGGACGTATTTTTTGTTGGAAGATTCTAGCATTTTTGAAAAATTCCGTTTTTGCGGTATAAGCCACAGCTTGGTAAAGATAGAGCCGAGCATTGCCTTCCTGCCTAAGAAGAATTTTAAAGGGCTAGGTTGACGGTGGGATAAGTAAGGGTCTTCCAAAATTAAGTAAAAAGATAATAATGGGAGAGACTGGGATCATATTTTTGGTGATTAATGTGAAGCATGAGCTAAACATCCCTGGCCGATCGTTGGATTCAGTGCTTGCAGGAAAAATGCACAAAGTTTTTTTGTACAAATTTTTCCGTGGGACACACGTTTATAAAAAACCCGTTTTTGATACTTCAATACGCAAATTCTCTGAAAAGAGAAAATGGAGTTTTAATTTTTCTGGCCCTATATTGATGGCCATTTGCATTCCGTGACCTGCGATAGAAGCGTGCTCCTCGCGCCCTTTTTTAAAGATGCCAATACTATTTTTTGGTTTGAAGGAGGACGATTTGATAAAAATGGTCCCCATAGATTCTTTTGTGCCGAATCAAGAGATCTTTCCGAGTATTTCTATGATCCTATGAGGTCTGAGGTGTATAGCAGCGGATTGCTTTACATTTTTGATAAATCTTTTGATTGGTTTATTCACGTTCGTGATTCGCTTGTTGCTTTTCCAAAAGACCAATCTGATTATGTTTTTAATTTGTATTCAAGAAATTTAATTTCGATTGATCGAGATTGACCTGTCTCTAAGTCTTAGTTTAATGTGCCCCTCAAGCATATGCATGTTTAATTGAATCGGCCTTTGGGATGAGATATTGGGCTCAAACGACAATCTGGTGTTGGAGTGCGCCTTGTACCAAGCGTAGAGCAGAGCGGTGGTGGCGTAGTGGCTGGCATTCGCGATGCAACCGGCCAGCCAGCAGATGGCGGCGGCCCCACAGAACCTGAGGATTCAGGGGCAGTACCTGGATCGGGAAACGGGGCTGCACTACAACACGTTCCGGTACTACGACCCGGACCTGGGGACGTTCACGACGCCTGATCCGATTGGGTTGGCGGGCGGAGTGAATTTACATCGATATGGCATTAATCCAATTTCCTATGCTGACTCACTTGGCTCAGCCCCCTGTGCCACTGACCTCACTGGGCATCGAAAAGATCACATTCTTAATCGCCATCGTTCTGGCGCTAATAAACCAGGAAAAACAGAGTTCCCAGCCCACTGGACAGATGCTGACATACTCCATCATGTTTCGGATGTAGCAACTGATCCAGCTCCCATTACTGACGCAGGAAAATGGAATTCTCCATACGCTATTGGTGTCAGAGATGGCGTGGAAATACGGGTGGATTTTTGTCCGCCTTCGCATCCTACATATAGTGGGCAAATATCAACTGCATATCCTATAAATGTTGCTCCTAATCCGCCTTGAAGATAAATAAAATGGACAACGAAATTTTTTATTAAAGTGGCGCAAATTGCAAATAATTTGCTTGCTAAAGAATGTATCGAACTGGATCAGGAGGCTAGAGACTCTGTTCATCACTTCCTTGCTCATGATGAGTACGAAATGGCTTACGAAGGTCTCTTGATTGAAATGATCAAATCTAACTATAAACCTAGTCGGGAAGAGGCGGATGAGTATTTAAAAATCGGAAGAGCTTTGGGTTTGGATAAAGAAAGTGTGTTTGATTCCGATTTTTGGAAAAAGTTAGAAAATCATTTGAATTCAAATCTTTAAAGTGCGATTTGATTAAATTTATTTTTGGCGGGCAAGTTTTGAAATTGCGGCGAGCAAGTGGTGTGTGTCGTTTTGTGGTCAAATAAATTGAATTAAATGAGGCGTCAGCAGGATGGCGCTTAACTGGCGATGATAAAAAACCACGAGGGGCATTTGAAATGAGAGTTTTTGTGGGGCGTGAGAGGTGATCTCTAACTTCTTGCGCGATTTTGAATGGAATTGATTTGACGCTCGTTGACGGAGTGAGATTTTGATGTTGTATTCATTTTGAAAGTCACTCAGTTACGTTGAATTTGGTTGCGTCTGAGAGTATGTATGAGCTACGAATACACTATAAAAATCTACGGCGAAAATTCGACTAACTTCATGCGGAAAGCAGAGAGTATTGTAGAAGCAGCTAATTTTTTGTCTTTCTATGGGCCCTGTGGAGAGTTTTTAATTAAAGACCCTTGTGTGACGAGTTCTTGGACTTACGATATCTCCCTCAAAAAAGAAGATCAGGGAGTTCATATTGTTCTCGTAGGGTGGAGTTTTTTAATTTATAAGGCCTTTCGAGAGGCTTTGAGTGGGCTGAATTATGAAATATCTGATGATTGTACGAATGTTAGTTTGGAGGAGATGTTTAGGATAAAAAATTAAGGATATTTTGAGGGTTGAGGGCGTTTTTTATTTCATTAAGTTGTGCTGTTGAGGAATAAAATTCGGGTATATTCGAAGCGCTAAAAGCTATGTTTTTAAGTTCAGAGATTATTCCCGGCGTGTCTTTGGGCGGTGTATTGATTGGTGAAGCTATTGACTCTGTCTTTGAGAGATTTTCAGAAAAATACGAGATAGAAATATTCGATGGGACTGCGGTTTTCGAGGGTGGTTTGATTTCGATTGGCTACGCATCGTCAGGTATTGTTCACTCGGTGATGTGCGATGCTCGATTTCCCGGTAACTACAAAGAAATATTGTGGGCCGGGATGACTGTCTCTGACGTAATTGCTAAAACCAGAAAGCAGGTTGCATTTGGCGGTTGTGTCGTCGTTGACGGAGTGCAGGGAATTGGTTTGCCCTTGCCACACTGCTTTGATGATTTTGAAAAAATCACTGACTTTCTGTCTCTTGACCATGTGTTTGAGACTTTGTCAGTTTTTAGAAATTGAGTGCAGTTGGCTCTTCAGCCATTGGTGCGATCTGGCTATTGATCGAGGCGTCCAAAAAGAATCCGAGTCGTTGGGGCAATAGCCCAAGGCAAAGAGCAGCGGCCGGATGCACGCAGCGACGTGCCGACACGGGTTGCTAATAGAGCAGTGACTGTCCTGCCGCCGCTTTTACGAACCAAGGGGCCCAACGCCATGCCCCGACTTCGATCTCCAACGCTTGCGTCTTCAGGCCCCGCGCTTTACATCCAGATCCGCCAGCACCCGCAGCAACCCCCGATTCACCTCTTCCAGATCCATCTCGTGCGTCTCGCACAGCTGGCGGATCGCCGCGCCGTTGTCCGTCTCCAGCGCGCAGGCCATCTCCAGGCTGGCCGCGTATGGCCCGGTGTGCAGCACGGTGGCGTCGTAGATGCGTTCGGACAGGGGCAGTCGGCGCAGGATGGCGCCCAGGGGTTCGCCCAGCAGGTCGTCCATCTGCGAGAGCAGGCCGCACAGGTAGATTTCGCGCCGCAGGTCGTTTTCCACACCCGCATCCAGCAGGCGCTCGGTCAGGCGGGCGCGCAGCACCATGGATTCGCGGATGGGCTGCAGGTTGGGGTCGGTGCTGGCGTGCGGCAGCTGGTCCGACAGCCAGCGCTTGAGCGAGCCGTAGCCCATCATCACCAGGCCGCGCCGCAGCGAATCCACGCCGGTGCGCAGGCCGAGCGCTGCCGAGTTGGTGTAGACCATGAAGCGGTAGGCGAGCAGCGGGTCTTCGCCCAGGATCTGCTCGAAGGCCTCCAGCGACTGCTCGGCGTCGATGGCCTTCATCAGCTTGAGCACGGTGTCGTGCCCGGGTTGGGGCGGCTGGTGGCGCAGTTCGTACAGCACGTCTTCCGCGGGCCAGCCGGCCAGGGCCAGAGCCTTGTGCCGGTCCAGGCAGTGTTCCATGAGGGCGCGGCTGGCCACGTTCTCGTACATCTGTCCGGCCAGCACGGGGCTGGGCTGCTGTGGCTGCTGGCCTGCGGCGGCGTGGGGGG
>NZ_BAAJYS010000258.1:0-4967 GCF_057543315.1 Acidovorax sp. KPB24-07 | reverse complement strand
TAGCCCACGTAGCCGGGCGGCGCGCCGATCAGGCGGGCCACCGAATGCTTTTCCATGAACTCGCTCATGTCGATGCGGATCAGGTGGTCTTCGCTGTCGAACAAAAAGCCCGCCAGCGCCTTGCACAGCTCGGTCTTGCCCACGCCCGTGGGGCCCAGGAACAGGAACGAGCCCGTGGGCCGGTTGGGGTCGGACAGGCCCGAGCGCGAGCGGCGGATGGCATTGGCGACCGCGGCAATGGCCTCGTCCTGGCCCACCACGCGCTCGTGCAGCTTGTCTTCCATCTGAAGGAGCTTGTCCTTCTCGCCCTGCATCATCTTGGCCACGGGGATGCCGGTGGCGCGGCTCACCACCTCCGCGATCTCCTCGGCGCCCACCTGGGTGCGCAGCAGGCGCGGCGCGCTGCCTGCGCCGTCCTTGCCGGCTTCCTTGGCCTGCGCTTCCTTGAGCTGCTTTTCCAGGTCGGGCAGCTTGCCGTACTGCAGCTCGGCCACCTTGTTGAAGTCGCCCTTGCGTGTGAACTCTTCGATCTGGAACTTGAGCTTGTCGATGGCCTCGCGCACGTGCGCGCTGCCTTGGGCCTGGGCCTTTTCGGACTGCCAGATCTCGTCGTAGTCGGCGATTTCCTTTTGCAGCCTGGCGATCTCTTCCTCGATCAGCGCGAAGCGCTTTTGCGAGGATTCGTCCTTCTCGCGGCGCACGGCCTCGCGCTCGATCTGCAGCTGGATCAGCCGCCGGTCGAGGCGGTCCATGACCTCGGGCTTGGAGTCCATCTCGATCTTGATCTTGGACGCGGCCTCGTCGATGAGGTCGATGGCCTTGTCGGGCAGGAAGCGGTCGGTGATGTAGCGGTGCGACAGTTCGGCCGCGGCCACGATGGCCGGGTCGGTGATGTCCACGCCATGGTGCACCTCGTACTTTTCCTGCAGGCCGCGCAGGATGGCGATGGTGGCCTCGACCGTGGGCTCGCCCACGAGGATCTTCTGGAAGCGCCGCTCCAGGGCCGCATCCTTTTCGATGTACTTGCGGTATTCGTCGAGCGTGGTCGCGCCCACGCAGTGCAGCTCGCCACGCGCCAGCGCCGGCTTGAGCATGTTGCCCGCATCCATGGCGCCTTCGCCCTTGCCGGCGCCGACCATGGTGTGCAGCTCGTCGATGAAGACGATGGTCTGGCCCTCGTCCTTGGCCAGCTCGTTCAGCACGCTCTTCAGGCGCTCCTCGAACTCGCCGCGGTACTTGGCGCCGGCCAGCAGGGCCGCCATGTCCAGCGACAGCACGCGCTTGCCCTTGAGCGATTCCGGCACCTCGCCGGCCACGATGCGCTGGGCCAGGCCTTCCACGATGGCGGTCTTGCCCACGCCGGGCTCGCCGATCAGCACGGGGTTGTTCTTGGTGCGGCGCTGCAGCACCTGGATGGCGCGGCGGATCTCGTCGTCGCGGCCGATCACGGGGTCGAGCTTGCCGATGCGGGCGCGCTCGGTCAGGTCCAGGCAGTACTTGGCGAGGGCGCCACGCTGGCCTTCGGCCTCGGCGCTGTCCACCTTCTGGCCGCCGCGCACGGCGTCGATGGCGGCCTCCAGGCTCTTGCGGGTCAGGCCGTTGTCCTTGGCGATCTGGGCGGCGTCACCCTTGCTGTCCACCAGCGCGAGCAGGAACAGCTCGCTGGCGATGAACTGGTCGCCGCGCTTGATGGCCTCCTTCTCGGTCGCCTGCAGCACGCGGCCCAGCTCGGGGCCGCCCTGTACCTGGTCCTGCCCGTGCACCTGGGGCAGGCGCTTGACGGCGGCCTCGGCCGCGGACAGCAGCCCCGGCACGTTGGCGCCGGCGCGCTGCAGCAGTGCCCGCGGACCGTCTTCCTGGCGCAGCATGGCGACCAGCATGTGCACGGGTTCGATGTAGGCGTTGTCGTTGCCCAGCGCCAGCGACTGCGCGTCGCTCAGGGCTTCCTGGAACTTGGTGGTGAATTTGTCGAGACGCATGGTTGAAATGTCCTCCGAATTGCAACGCAGTTGGGGGAGGTGGAGGCACATTTCAAGCGCGCACCCCACAGCAGGCCATGCGCCAGATCAAATTCAGGCAGGCATCTCAAAAAATGCCAAATGCTCACTTATTGATAGCAAAACGCCCTAGTGGAATATGCGGCGAAGGCCTTTTTTACCCCAAACCCTCATCCGCATTGGGAAGGGCCGCGATGCCCCAGCGCGCCAGCGCGGCGTCGTCGCTCACCCGGGCGTCGACCCAGCGCGCGCCCTGGGGCGTGACCTCCTTCTTCCAGAACGGCGCCTGGGTCTTGAGGTAATCCATCAGGAACTCGCAGGCCTGAAAGCCCTGGCCCCGATGGGCCGAGGTCACCGCCACTAGCACGATCTGGTCCTGCGGCTGCAGCAGCCCCACACGGTGCACCACGCGGGCGCCAAACAGCTCGAAGCGGCGCAGCGCCTCGTCCACCATGGCTTCGATGGACTTCTCGGTCATGCCGGGGTAATGCTCCAGTTCCATCGATGCGACGGCATCGCCGGCATTGTGGTCGCGCACGGTGCCCACGAAGCAGCACACCGCGCCCACCCGCGCATCGCCCGCGCGCAGGGCCGCCAGTTCGGCGGACACGTCGAAGTCGGCCACCTGGACGGCCACGCGGGGCGGGGCGATGGGGAGTGGAGCGGGAACAGGGTTCATGGCCGCTGCGAAAGGGATCTGTCGCCGGTGCGGCTCATGGCGAGCGGTGCAGGCGCGGGGCGGAGAGCAACCCGCGCTCTTCCTCGATGATCTGGTCGAGCTGGCGCCGCGCGGGGGACGCCGGCACGCGCGCCAGCATGGCCTGCAGCCGCACCACGTCGTTCACCGACGGCGCGACCTTCACCTGTGCGATGGCCGCCTGGGTGTTGCCACCCTGGATGAGGGCGAAGACCTTGCCGGCCCACTCGTCTTTGTCTCTCGAATTGCGTGCCATGCGGCGGTGTCCTTGTGCGTGCGTTCGCAAACCGCGATTGTCACGGAAACCGCCGGGCCGCTGGCGCCGGCCGGGAAAAGAGCGCCTTTGCTAAAGTGGCCGGCTTGCCAGGCATGCCGCCGCGCCCGCCTCTTGCGCCTTGCACCGCTGCCATTCCCCCTTCGCTCTCCTTTCCGCATGGCCACCCAGACCGTCACCACCGACCGCTACAAGCTCTTTCCGTCACCGCGCAACCAGCACCGCGTGGTGTTCGAGCACGAGGTCTTCCAGCCCCACCCCTACGCGCTGATCGACCTTCCCAGCTACGACCTGCGGGGCCGCTACAGCCTGTTCGCCGCCCACCGCCTGGCGGACGGCAAGATGGGCCAGCTGGCCACGTTCGAGCTGGCCGAGGATGCCGAGCGGTTCGCGCGCCTGTTCACGCCCGACTGAGCCGCATCCGCCATGCACGACGAGAACCAGATCCACGTCCCGCCCTCGTTCCTGGCCGTGTACAGCGACGCCCGCCAGCGCCTGTCCGAGCCGGTCGCCGTGGTCCGCGAGCGCTACGAGCTGTGCGAAGACCTGGCCAGCCATCTGGTGGAGCAGGCGCAGACGCTCTACCACGTGCAGGCCCCGTCGGAGGCCGAGATCCTGCTGCGCATCCACGCCGGGCTGGCCACGCCCGGCTCCGGCGTGGCGCCACCCGAGGCGCGCTGGATCACGCTGCGCCTGGCCGAACTGCTGAACTGGCGCTGCCCGGAACTGCCGCATCCTCCGGACGAGGTTCCGCAGGGCGGTGCCCCTGCGCCCTAGCCCGCCACCCAGCGCGAGGGCACCGCCAGCGGCGCGACGAAGGGCCTGTACCGGCGCACCCTGGCTATACTGCCCCCATGCCTTCGCACACTCCCTCGCCTTCGCGGAACCTCCGGTCCGTGGCGGCGTGCGCAGGCAAAGCCAAAAAACCCCAGCTCATCTGACCGGAGCTGCGGTTCCGTCCGGATGAGCGACGGAACCGCGCGGCAGGCACCCTCTCCCCTTTTTTCTTTTTGAACGCCTGCCGCTTTGCCGGTCGGCGCACGCATCCCTGGACGGCTCCCTCGGTCGTTGCCTGAAAGGATGTTCCCGTGCGTTCACATTCCACCCACTCCCATGCCACCACCCGCCCTGCCACCCCGCGGGCCCGTGGCGATTTCTCCGGCCTCTGGATTCCACTGGTCACTCCGTTTCGCCACGGCGTCGTGGACCATGACGCCCTGAAGGCCCTCGTGCAGCGGCTGCGCCGCACGGGCATCGCGGGGTTCGTGGCCTGCGGCTCCACCGCCGAAGCCGGGGCGCTGGACACGCCGGAGCAGGACGCCGTGCTGGCCACGGTGCTCGCGCACGCGGGCGGCCTGCCGGTGGTGATGGGCGTGTCGGGCTGCCACATGGGCCAGGTGCTGGCACGGGTGCGCAATCTGGCCCCGCAGCCGCTGGCCGGGCTGCTGGTGCCGGCGCCGCATTCCATCCGGCCGTCGCAGGCGGGGCTGCAGCAGTGGTTCCGGGCGATCGCCGATGCCAGCGCGGTCCCGCTCATCGTCTACGACATTCCCTACCGCACCGGCGCCACGCTCGACCTGGCCACCTTGCGCGGCCTGGCGGCGCACCCGAATCTCCGCGCCGTGAAGGACTGCGGCGGCAGCCCGGCGAAGACGCAGGCGCTGATCGCAGACGGCGCGCTGCAAATGCTGGCGGGCGAGGACGCCCAGGCCTTCACCACCGTCGCGCTCGGGGGCGCCGGGGCCATCGCCGCGAGCGCGCACTGGCAGACGGCCGAATGGGTGGCCTGCCTGGACGCCGTCGCGGCCGGGGACCTGGTGCAGGCACGCGGGCTCTGGCAGGGGATCGTTCCGTGGGTGGAGCGTTTCTTCGCCGAGCCCAACCCCGCCCCCATCAAGGCCCTGCTGGCCGCGCGGGGCGAGATGGCGGACGAGTTGCGCGCGCCGATGACGTCGGCCTCGCCCGCACTGGTACAGCGGCTGCAAGAGGCCCTGGCGGC
>NZ_BAAJYS010000257.1:0-5070 GCF_057543315.1 Acidovorax sp. KPB24-07 | reverse complement strand
GCCTCCAGCACAATCAGTACTAGGGCATATCGCTATTAAAAATATAGCAACCGTCTGGTGCGGCCAGATGGCGGGCGGGTGTGCCTGCCGCCCCAGGGCCGCAGATGCCTATCGCGCGTAATTGAGCGGCAGCGCCGTGGTGAACTTGATCTCTTCCATCGCGAAGCTGGAGCTGATGTCGCACAGGTGGTTGCTGGCGATCAGCTTCTTGTAGACCCGGTCGTAGGCCGCGATGTCGGGCACCACCACGCGCAGCAGGTAGTCGATCTCGCCGCTCATGCGGTAGAACTCGACGACCTCCGGCATGACCTGGATGGTGGCCTTGAACTTGTCGAACCACTCCTGCGTGTGGGTGCTGGTGCGCACCGACACGAACACCGTCACGCCGACGTTGACCTTCTGCGCGTCGACCAGCGCCACGCTCTTCTTGATGACGCCGCTCTCCTTGAGCCGCTGCACCCGGCGCCAGCACGGCGTGGTCGAGAGCCCCACCTTGGCGGCGATCTCGGCCCCTTGCTGGTCCGCGTCTTCCTGCAACAGATCCAGGATCTTTTGGTCAATGGCGTCTAGTTTCACGTTGGGCTCGGCTGGAAATTCGTAGGAAGGAAGGGGGTCGCCTTGGCCGGCGAGCGGTGGCGTCGGGGCCTGGGTCAGGCGCCTTCGATTCCGCCACGCGGATTTTGCATCGACTGAATGGTCACCGCGTGCCTGAAGGCCCGGACGCACCCCTCGAACCCGGCCGTACTCGGCCCTTTCAGAGGGGCGGGGTTTTTCAGCGTCGCTCAAGCGTCAGGAAAGTGTAAGGCAGGCCGCCCGCACTCCGATGGCTTTCGCGGGCGGTTTCCACCCATTCGGGGCCCAGTTCGGGCGCATAGGCATCGCCTTCGAACGCCTGCCCGATCTCGGTGGCCTCGATGCGCATGGCCAGCGGCAGGGCCTGCGCGTACAGCTGCGCGCCGCCAATCACCCAGGTGGTGGGGCCCTCGGCCTCGGCCATCCGAAGGGCCTCGGGCAGGCCCGCGGCGCGGCGGGCGCCTTCGGCCTGCCAATCCGGCTGGCGCGTCACCACGATGTTGGCGCGTCCCGGCAACGGCCGAAAGCGCGGCGGCAGCGAATCCCAGGTCTTGCGGCCCATCACCACGGGGCAGCCGTTGGTCAGCCGGCGAAAGTGCGCCAGGTCTTCCGGCAGGTGCCAGGGCATGGTGCCGTCCTTGCCGATCACGCCGTTGGCGGCGCGCGCATAAATCAGGTGCAGGGCCATGGGAGAGGGCTTTCGCAAAGACGGGAAGAGGGGGACGCCGCGCTCAGAAATGCAGGAACGCCATGGTGCCGACGCCCAGGCCGATGGCGGCCACGCCGTACATGCCGTATTCCAGCCACTTCTTGCGCGTGAGCAGCGCGATGGCCGCCAGGGCAATGGCCACCTGCAGCGCGGTGGTGGCCTGGGCCCAGCGGTGGTGCTGGTGCATCTGGGCCTCGCTCTGGTGGTCGAAGTCGACCGACTCGCGCTCCAGCTTCTCGGCCTGCGTCTTGATCTCGTTCTTCTCGGCCTCGTAGCGGTCCAGCTTGGTCTGGTAGCTGCCCTTGCGGTCCTCGGGCGCCAGGTCGCGGGCCATTTCGGTCAGCGACTGCTTGGTGCTCTTGGACTGGAAGTAATTCCACTGGTTGGAGGCCTCCGTCTTGCGGATGGCCGCGTCGTTCTTCAGCAGCCCGGCATTGGCCTGCGTGGCCCCGCCCATGTAGGAAAAGATGGCGCCCACCGTCGCCACGATCGCGGTGAACATGGCGATCTTGCTGGTGGACGATCCGCCGCCCTCGTGCGCGTGGGCCTCGTGGGGGCCGTGGCCCTGGCTGGCATGCTCGACCGCATGGTCGTGGGGGCCGTGTACGTGAAATCCGCCGGAAGACATAGTGAGTGGATGGTGGAAAGCGTCGGTTGGGACGGGAAAAACGGGGCGGAACCCGAAGGCGCCGTCCCACTGAAGGGTTCGCAACGGGGCGCCATCTTAGAGCGTGTCGGTGACCTGCCGGCGCCGCAGCGCTCAACCCGGTCCCGCAGGCCGTGGCAGGCGGCACCGCGCCGCAATGCCCAGGAAGTGCGCCAGTCCCGGCGTGGCCAGGCCCTCGACCTTGGCCTGGTCGTCCCACAGCCGCAGGCGCACGGCCTCTTCGGCGTGCGGACGACCGATGAAGGCCCGGACCTCCTGCACACTGAACACGCCGCCCTGCAGCACCAGGCTGCGCTGCGAGTCGGCCGACAGCGCCGACCGGTAATGCGGCCGGGTGGCGCACAGATAGCGCTTGGCGTCCACGTGCCAGCGGATGGCGTCGAGCACACGGTCCCCGAACAGACCAAGCAGAAAGGGCAGGGCGCTGAACTGATGCAGGTCGTCGATGCCGTGCGCCGTGGGGGTGTCGCCATGGTCCTGCAGCAGGTGGCCCAGGTCGTGCAGCAGCGCCGCGGTGATGAGTTCGTCGTCCGCGCCCGCCTGTTGCGCCAGCCAGGCGGTCTGCAGCGCGTGCGCGGTCTGCGTGACCGGCTCGCCGCTGTACTGCGTGCCGCCATGGCGCTCGAACAGCAGGGCGATGTCGTCGAAGGCCAGCGGCATGATCAGGCCTCGGCGGTGGTGCGAGTGGCCCGCCGGCGCGCCGGGGCCGGCGCGGCGAGGGGGGCTTCTGACGCGGGGCGGTAGTTCTGCAGGGTGCGTTCGCGGCTGTTCATCACGTGGTCGAACATCGCCTGGCCCGCGGCCTCGGCATTGCGCGCCGCGATCGCCTTGACGATCTGCCGGTGCTCGCGGGTGTACACCGCCATGGATTCGACGGTGAGGTTGCGGCGCCGGATCAGCGACAACTCCTTGATGAGGCGCCGGTAATGGGCGGTGAACTTGGCGTTGCCTGCCAGCTGCAGCAGGGCATCGTGGAACTCCAGGTTGAAGCGGTGGAAGTCCTGCGCGTTGCCGGCCTTGGTGGCCGTGTCCATGGCATCGACCCATTGGCGCAGCGCCTTCGTCTGCGCGGCGGTGCAGGTTTCGGCCAGCTTGCGGCCGATGTACATCTCCATCACCGCGCGCAGCTCGAAAATCTCCAGGGCCTCGTCCAGCGCGATGTCGCGCACGAAGACGCCGCGGTTTTTCTCGGTGCGCACCAGGCCGGCCTCGTCGAGCATGCGGAACGCCTCGCGCACCGGGCCACGCGACACGCCCAGGCGGGTGGCCAGGGTGGATTCGGTCAGCTTCTCCCCGGGCTGGAACTCGGAGGCCAGGATCATGCGCTCGATCTCGTTTTGCACGAGGCCGGCGAGCGAGTTGCCCTGAAGCTGTGCGATGGCGGCGTTCGTGGGGCTCTGGACGGCCATGGATCAAATTCTCCCAAAAAAGACGATTTTTGCAGATTGTCTACGATCTACAAAAAACAATCGGCCCGACATGGCCCTCATTTTGCTTGGCAAGAATGTCATGAGGATGACACGGGCGGGCACCAAAGTTCCACCCGTTCAACCCCTGGAGCATTTCCATGCAACGCATCCCACGGCCGCTTTCCGCGGCAATTCTCGGACTGGTCCTGGCCGCTGCGGCTGGCTCGGCCTTCGCGCAAAAGCAGCAGCTGATCGTCTATACCGCCCTGGAGACCGACCAACTCAAGGCCTATCAGGAAGCGTTCAATGCGGTGAACCCGGACATCGAGATCAAGTGGGTGCGCGACTCCACGGGCGTCATCACCGCCAAGCTGCTGGCCGAGAAAGCCAACCCGCAGGCGGACGTCGTCATGGGCGTGGCGGCCACCAGCCTGGCGCTGTTCGACCGCAACGGCATGCTGGAGCCCTACGCGCCGCTGAACATCGACGCGATCATGCCGGCCTACCGCGACAAGAAGAACCCGCCCGCCTGGTTCGGCATGGACGTGTTCGGCGCCACCGTGTGCTTCAACACCGTGGAGGCCAAGAAGCGCAACATTCCCCTTCCCACGACCTGGAAAGACCTGACCCGGCCCGAGTTCAAGGGCCAGGTGGTGATGCCCAATCCGGCGTCCTCCGGCACCGGCTACCTGGACGTGGTGTCCTGGCTGCAGATGTGGGGCGACGAGGGTGGCAAGGGCGGCGGCTGGAAGTACATGGACGCGCTGCACGAGAACATCGGCCAGTACACGCACTCCGGCTCCAAGCCCTGCAACATGGCGGCTTCCGGCGAGTACGTCGCGGGCATCTCCTTCGAGTACCGCGGCCATACCAACAAGGCCAAGGGCGCTCCGATCGAGCTGGTGTTCCCCAAGGAAGGCCTGGGCTGGGACCTGGAAGGCTTCGCCATCTACAAGGGCACCAAGAAGCTGGACGCGGCCAAGAAGCTGGCCGACTGGGCGTCGTCGAAAGATGCCATGAAGCTCTACGGCAAGAACTTCGCCATCACCGCCCAGCCGGGCATCGCGCCCAAGCTGGCCGGCATTCCGGACGACTATGAAGCGCGCCTGATCCGGCTCGACTTCGACCAGGCCGCCGCCAGCCGCGAGGCCACGCTGGCCGAATGGTCCCGGCGCTACGACAGCAAGAGCGAAGCGAAGAAGTAAAAAACCGATGGACAACGACGACGGCAGCTTCCTCGCGCTTCGCGGGATTCACAAGCGATTCGGCGCTTTCACCGCGCTCGGCAGCATCGACCTGTCGATCCGCCAGGGGGAGTTCGTCTGTTTTCTCGGGCCGTCGGGCTGCGGCAAGACCACCTTGCTGCGCATCGTGGCGGGGCTGGAAACCCAGACCGCCGGCCGCATCGTGCAGGCGGGCCGGGACATCTCGGTGGCGCCGCCGGCCGAGCGCGACTACGGGATCATGTTCCAGTCGTATGCGCTGTTTCCCAACCTGACGGTGGCGCAGAACGTGGCCTACGGGCTGGTCAACCGGCGCGAGGGGCGGGCGCGGATCGCGGCGCGCGTGGACGAGCTGCTGCACCTCGTCGGGCTGCCGGGCAGCGGGCCGAAGTTTCCAGCGCAGATGTCGGGCGGCCAGCAGCAGCGCATCGCGCTGGCGCGCGCCCTGGCCACGTCGCCGGGCCTGCTGCTGCTGGACGAGCCGTTGTC